>JALYJV010000190.1 GCA_030775105.1 Pseudomonadota bacterium
TCAAATCTGAAGACCATGCAAAAGATCACAAACATCGAGCCGCTGCTGGACCCGGAACTCGCACAGGCCCTGGCATCGCTGCCTTTCCCGCCACCCGGCGGGCTTGAGATCGCCAGCCGGCGCTCGCTCGCACGCCAGTTCTCAGCGGCGTACCGCGATGCCGCACCGGCGCTCGCCGATCTGCGGATAGAGGATGTGGAGATTCCTTCCAGCGGAAGTAGACCTGCTGTTTCCATCCGGATCATCGCGCCGCTCGCCGGGCGCTCCGATGTGGTCCTGCTGTGGATGCACGGGGGCGGATTCTCGTCCGGCCATCATCAGGATGAAGACATCGTCACCGCGCCATGGGTCCGTGCCACGGGCTGTACTGTCGTATCCGTTGGATATCGCCTGGCGCCCGAACATCCGCATCCGGCCGCGTCCGATGATTGCTACGCAGTACTCGAGTGGCTGGCATCATCCACCGCTCCGCTCGGCTTTGTGCCGGCACGTATTGCCATTGGCGGCATCAGTGCGGGTGCGGCGCTCGCGGCAGCCACGGCATTGAGGGCGCGTGATGCAGGTGGTCCATCGATCTGCTTCCAGCTGCTGCTGGTGCCCTGCACCGACAACCGCAGCGTCACCGCTTCGATGATGACGCTGAACGACACCCGCCAGTGGCACCGCGAAGCCAACATCAAGGCATGGAACATCTACGCCGGCGGTGATGGAGAAGTCTCGCCCTATGCGGCGCCCGCGCGGGCAACGGATCTCGGCGGACTTCCGCCGGCATACATCGAGATTGCAGGCGCCGATCCCTTGCGCGACGAAGGGATCGAGTACGGTCTGCGCATGATGCAGGCCGGTGTCTCCGTCGAACTGCATGTGTTTCCGGGCGCGCTGCACGCGTCGACCTATCTGCAACCGCTAGCCGGGATCAGTGTGCGGGCGCGTGAGGAAACACTGGCGGCGCTGCGGCGCGTGATCGGAATGAACGTGGATTGATCTCAGCGGCCTTTGCCGCTGGAAGGGCGAACGGATCGCACCCAGCGCGACAATCCCGCGCGCCGGTCCGGCGCGCTGCCGCCACGAGCGTCATGGCTTCCCTTCGGTCTGCAGATACCCGCGCAGCAGGGGCCCCAGCGCCACCTGTGCCTTGAGCCTCACCAGTGTCCAGTAGTGCCCGCCGACCATGCGGTCGAGATAGACGGTCTTCACGGCTGGCTGGAACTGATTCATTCGCCTGAGCACTTCAGGGCTCTTGGCCGCTGCGGCGATGTGCATTGTTGAGGTCGCGAAGTCGAAAGGTTCGTCGCCAGTGAAAGGGCGCATCACGATGCGGTGCCAATCGGCGTAGAACGCGGCTTCAACCGGTGCTGTGCCCGGCACGCGTGCGCCCAGACGGATCAGGCCGACATCGACCGCGGCCCAGTTCTCCGCAAGCGCAGCCTTTACCGTGTTGCGGTACGTGGTGATGATTGCCGGCTCAAGGCGCTTGATGCAGCCGAAGTCGTAGACCACCAGCGCGCCGTCGCGGCGCCACGCGAAGTTGCCGGGGTTGGGGTCCGCATGCACGGCGTGAAGTCCGAACAGCGAGCGGCACATGAAGTGGAACAGTCGCAGTGCCAGCTGATTGCGCAGCGCCTGATCGTACTCGGCGCTCACGGTGTCGAGTGAATCGCCCGGCTCCAGAATCATCGTCAGGACCTGTCTGGTGCACAGCTCGGGCACGGTTGCAGGGACGATGATCATCGGATCATCCGCGTAGTACTCGCGGAACAGCGCCATGTTGCGGGCTTCCTGCTCGTAGTCGAGCTCCTCATGCAGCCGCGCACGGATCTCCTCGAACAGGCTGTCGAGCACGGCCTTGTCGACCTTGACCAGACGCGCGGTGCGCAACGCCAGCTTCAGCTGCTTGAGATCACTGTCGCAGGACGCAGCAATGCCGGGGTACTGCACCTTGACGACGACTTCACGGCCATCATGCAGAACGCCTCGATGGACCTGGCCGATCGACGCAGCGGCGTAGGGCTTGTGATCGAGCGTGCTGAACAATTGCTTCAGCGGTTTGCCCAGCTCACGTTCGATCTGCTTCTTGATCACCGAGAAGGGCATCGGTGATGCGTCCTTCTGCAGTTTCTTGAGCGGCTCCGCGATTTCCTTGGGCAGGAAGTCAGCAACCTGGGACGCCAGCTGGCCCAGCTTCATCACTGCGCCCTTCAGCTCGCCCAGCGTCTGCGCCATCTGCGCGCCGACATCCGCGTTGAGCTTGTCGCGCGCTTCCTCGCGCTGCTCGACGGTGCGGAAGGAGTTGGCGATGGCGTTGCCCGCAAAGCGGGTTGCCAACGTCGCCGTCATGCCCGCCAGCTTGATGAAGCGCTTGGCGCCGGCGGCGGGCGGCTCATGGTCATCGTCGCGATCCTTGCTCAATGGAGGTGGCCTGATTCAGTTGTCTACATGAGACAGCGCAAAAGTGATTGCTGCGGAGACGGCCGTTGCCTGCGCGGCGTTGCAAAGATCGTCGTTGGCCCGCGGACTGTCCGGATAGACTTCGGTCGTGGTCTTGAAGCGGGCGTTGGTCATGCCCGCGCACAGGCCGAGACGCTGCAGCGGATATTGAATGACACCGGGGGCCACGACCGGTGATCCGATGATTTCACCGTCGGCGCTGGCCGGAGCGATGTGGGTCACCTTTGCCACGGCCGCTATCACTGCAGTTTGGAACGCGGTCTGCGGGCTTTCGGTGTCGTCGACCACATAGAACCCGTCCGGAATCTCGCCGGGAACAAACTCGACGCCGTCACGCGCAGACAGGGCGGGGCGAAACTCAGACTCGTCGGAATCTGTCGTTTCGTGCAGATCGATGTGGACCAGTACCCGATCGCGCAGCGGTGCGATCAGCTGCCAGAGCGCAGCCGACTCCTGCGCCGCACTGTCTTCGAAGAAGGAACGGTTCGGATCGACAGCATGCATGTTCCAGCGCTGGATCGTCTCGTAGGCCCAGGGGCTCACGCAGGGCGCGACGATCAGATTGATCCGGCCGGCAAAACTGAAGGCGTGCTGATCGAGAAAACGCAGCGCGCCGTGGACGCCGCTGGTTTCGTAGCCGTGCACGCCGCCAGTCACCAGAGCGGTCGGCAGGTCGTCCTGCCAGTGGTGGCTCCTGAGCGCAAACAGCGGATACCGCTCCGGATCATGGTCCAGCTGGCCGTACTGCAGTACTTCATAGCGGGCGCGCAGGCGGTCGATCACAGTCAGCACGTCCGCCTTGTAGCTGCGCCGGATCGACTGCCGCGCAAGCCACGCGGACACTTCCGCCTGCCCCCACGCCTGGCCGGGCGTGCCGAAGGGGTAGGTGCATGCGGGATCGGTTCTTTGCATTGGAGCAGGTCTACATGCGGGCGTGTCCTTGGCGGGCGCAGGCGATGCCGGGCTTGTGCAATCATCACGACTCCGTCATGTGCCGTCGGCAAACTGAAAGGCTTTAGATTTCCGACTGAATTCCGGGGTGGGGTGTGAATTTGAAGACCAAGAAACGGCATGTGGCCGCGGCAATTGCCGCCGCTGTTTTTCTGAGCGCGTGCGGTAACTCGACAACACCGGGCGCGGCGAATCCGGGCAGCGGCGCACAGGCCCCGGTTGCAGACAACAAGGACAGCCGCAATGTCCATCCGCCGACCACGGTGTTCACGCCGCACGACGCATCCAAACCACTCAACTTCATCATCATCGGCGATGCCGGCACGCAGGACGGCGTACAGGCGGCGCTCGGACTGACCATCGCGGGGCTGTGCGCGCAGAAGGCGAAGCCCGACAACCCCGGCTGCCACTTCGCGGCCGCCGCAGGCGACAACATCTATCTCATCGGCGCGCTGACGCCTTTCGCCCGGCAGTTCGATACGGCGTTCGAGGACATCTACGCGCCGGTCAACATCCCGTTCTACCTGGTGCTCGGCAACCACGACAACGGACTGACCGGGCAGTCGCCGGGCATCGGCGACAACCAGGTCGAATACCACTACCGCAACGACCGCCCGAGCACGAACTGGAACATGCCGGCGCGCTATTACACGCATCGCTGGGGCGAGGTGTTCGAGCTGTTCGCGCTGGACAGCGACACGATCGATGGCGATTCCTCCAGCCTTCCGGTTGACCTGGCGTACGACTCCGCGTTCCAGCGCCAATGGCTTGCCGAAGCACTGCGGCTGTCGCCAGCGCGCTGGAAGATGTCGATGAGCCACTACAACTACATCTCCAACGGCAACTACGGCGACGGCTCGCCGTCGTTCAAGGCGGCGATGGAGGAGGCGATCTGCGACCACGTGCAGTTCCACATCCAGGGCCACGAGCATGACCTGCGCTGGCTCAAGCCGGTCGAGAGCTGTGGGCGCACCGAGTTCATCGTCTCCGGTGCCGGCGGCCGCACCGAGACGCGGCCGGCGTCCAACCTTGGCTTCGAGGAGCGCAAGGGCAGCAACGGTATCTCCGACTATCGCGGCTCTTCCGGTTTCATGTGGGCTTCGCTGCTCGGCGACCGCATCACCGTCGAGTGGTATGGAGACAACGCCGAGGGCCTGAATCCGCAGCAGCCCATCGAGGTGTTCGAGCTGAGCCGTCAGGAGCTGGGCTGGTAAAGCGTGCGCAACGCACCGGTACTGCTGGCGGCGCTGCTGTGTGTCGCCTGCCGGCCGCAACCGGTGGATGTGGGCACGGTGCTCGACGGCTACAGGGCCGTCGCGTACGCGAGCTACAGCGACGCACTGATGGCAACGCAACAGCTGCAGCGCGCCGTCAGCGATTTTGTCGAACAACCCAGCGAGCAGTCCCTGCGGGCGGCGCGTGTCGCCTGGCGCGCGGCGCGCGTGCCGTACGCGCAGACCGAGGCGCTGCGCTTCGGCAACTGGTTTGTCGACGAGTGGGAACTGGGCGTCAATGCCTGGCCGGTCGACGAGGGTTTTCTCGACTATGTCGCCGAGCCCTACGCCGCCTCGCCGACCAATGCGCTGTCGCGGGCGAACCTGATCGCCAGCACGGAACTGATGATCGGCGGCCTGACCTTGCGCACCGATCCGCTCAAGCCGTCGGTGCTGATCAGTGCGCAGGGCCGCTCCGATGTCGAGGCCAATGTCGCGACCGGCTTTCATGCTATCGAGTTCATGCTCTGGGGCCAGGACCGGCACGGCTATGGCGCTGGTGCCGGCGAGCGACCGTGGACCGACTATGCGACCGACGCCGCGCAATGCACGGATGGTGACCGCGCAGCGCCGCTACGCCACTGTGAGCGCCGCCGTGCATTCCTGAGTGGTGCCGTCGAGCTGCTTCGCCTGGCGCTGGTCGAGATGACGCCGACCTGGGGCGCGCAGTCCGGCAGCTATGGCGATCGTCTCGTCAAGGGCGATGCCGACGAAGGTCTGCGCCGGGTGCTGTTCGGTCTCGCGACGATGGCCAGTGCCGAGCTGGCCGGTGAGCGCATGCAGGTTGCCTTGCTGGCGCGTGCACCGGAAGAGGAGCAGGACTGCTTTTCCGACGACACGCACAATTCGCTGTACTACAACGCGCTGGGAATCGAGAACTTCTACTACGGCCGCTATGGCGGCATGCAGGCCAAGGCCAGTCTTGCCGACCTGGCGCGCCGCCGCGATGCCGTGCTCGCGACGGAGATCGATCGCGCCTTCGAGCGCAGCCGCGGTGCGCTGCGCGCCATCCAGCAGGCGGGCGAGCAGGGCGAGCGCTTCGATCAGCTGATTGCGCCGCAGCACCCGCAGGGCGCGCAGCTGATCGGCAGTGCGATCGCCGCGCTGCAGGCCGAGGCCGCGCTGCTCGAAACGCTGGGTCAGCGTCTGGGCCTGGGCGCACTCGATCCACATCATCCGGATGCCGGCGAATGAGAGCTTGCGCCGTGGTCATCGTGCTGTTGCTCGCAGCCTGCGGAGAGCAAAGTACGCCGCCGCGTACCGGGCACTATCCGACGCCGCAGACGCAGAACCTGCCGGCGCAGGCGTTGCCCGGCGGCGACACGACGCATATCTCGCTCAAGCCCGGCACCGCCTTGTCGGCTGAGGCGTTCTCGCACCCGGCCAGCAATCTGCCGCCGAGCAAGCGCGGCCTGTTCGTGCTCGGCAATTCCTTTTTCACGTCCGCCTGGGTCAGCGCGCCGGCCTCGGTGTCGGCGCGCGACGGTCTCGGTCCGCTGTTCATGGCGGCGAGCTGTCAGGACTGTCATGTCCGCGATGGCCGCGGCCATCTGCCGCAGCGCACAGGCGAGCCGATACGCGCCGCCGTGCTGCGCATCGCCCAGGCGGATGGCGCACCGCATCCGCTGTATGGCCGTCATCTGCAACTGCGTGCGCTGCCGGGCGTGCTGCCGGAGGCGGATGTCGGAGTCGAATGGATCGACCACCTGGAGACGCTGCCCGACGGCACCGAAGTGTCGATGCGGCGACCAAGCTTGCAGGTCGGCGCCTGGCACTACGGTGCGCCCGGAGACATCGTGATCAGCCCACGCGTTGCGCCATCGATGATCGGCCTCGGCCTGCTCGAAGCGATTCCGCAGCAGGCACTGGAGCAGCACGCAGCACGCAACAGCGGACGCCTCAACCGGCTTGCCGACGGCGGCATCGGCCGCTTCGGCTGGAAGGCGACGCAGCCCAGTGTCGAACTGCAGGCGCTGGATGCTTTCGTCAACGACATCGGCATCACGTCCGCCCGGTTCCCGGCGGAAACCTGCACCGCAGCGCAGGCCGAATGCATCGCGCGGCCGAGCGGCGGGCAGCCGGGGTCGGAGCCGGAGTTGGAGCCGCAGATTGCCGAGGCGGTGGTGTTCTACGCGCGCCATCTGGCTGTGCCGGCGCGTCGCGACCATGACCGCCCTGACGTGCTTGCCGGCGAGCAGCTGTTCCACGAACTCGGCTGCGCCAGCTGTCATCAGCCCGAATGGACAACCGGTGAAATTGCGGATAGCCCGGAGCTGTCGCGGCAGCGCATCTTTGCGTACACGGATCTGCTGCTGCACGACATGGGACCAGGACTGGCCGACGGTGTCCGCGAGTTCGAGGCGGGTGGTGCCGACTGGCGTACGCCACCGCTATGGGGACTGGCCCAGTTCAAGACCGTGTCCGGCGCCGACGCCGGGTATCTGCATGACGGCCGTGCGCGCGATCTGGCCGAGGCGATCCTCTGGCACGGTGGCGAGGCGCAGACGGCGCGCGACCGCTGGGCGGCATTGCCGAAAGAGCAACGGCGCAAGCTGATCCGTTTCCTGGCCTCCCTGTGAGCCTGCATTTGCTTGCAGCCGCTCTGGAGGCATTCCCCCGCTGCGTGATGACGCGGCGGCAGTACAATCCGCAGCACAAGTCGAATCCACCAGGATCCACATCATGAAGAAACTGTATCCCAGCGCCGCAGCGGCGCTGGCGGGCGTTGTTGAAGATGGCCAGACGCTCGCGGTGGGCGGCTTTGGTCTGTGCGGAATTCCAGAGGCGCTGATCGCTGCGCTGCGCGACAGCGGCAAGAAGAATCTCACGGTGATTTCCAACAACGCCGGCGTCGACGGTTTCGGCCTCGGCATGCTGCTGACGACGCGGCAGATCAGGAAAATGATCTCGTCGTACGTCGGCGAGAACAAGGAATTCGAGCGCCAGTTTCTTGCCGGTGAACTTGAACTGGAGTTCACGCCGCAGGGCACGCTCGCCGAGAAGCTGCGCGCCGGCGGCGCCGGCATCCCGGCGTTCTTCACCAAGACCGGCGTCGGTACGATCGTCGCCGAGGGCAAGGAGATCCGCGAGTTCGACGGCGAGAAGTACGTGATGGAGCGCTCGCTGCGTGCCGATGTCTCGCTCGTCAAAGCCTGGAAGGCGGACCAGTCCGGCAACCTCGTGTTCCGCAAGACCGCACGCAACTTCAATCCGATGGCGGCCACCGCTGGCCGCCTCACGATCGTCGAAGTCGAAGAGATCGTCGAGATCGGCGCGCTCGATCCGGACCAGATCCACACGCCGGGCATCTTCGTGCACCGCATCGTTCACAACCCCACTCCAGAGAAGCGCATCGAACAGCGCACGGTGAGCAAATAACATGGCCTGGAACAGAGACGAGATGGCCCAGCGCGCCGCTGGCGAACTCAAGGACGGCTTCTACGTGAACCTCGGTATCGGCCTGCCGACCTTGGTCGCCAACTTCATTCCCGCCGGCATGGACGTCTGGCTGCAGTCGGAGAATGGCCTGCTCGGCATCGGCCCGTTTCCGAAGGACAGCGAAGTCGACGCCGATCTGATCAACGCCGGAAAGCAGACGATCACGACCGTGCCCGGCAGCGCGTTCTTCAGCAGCGCCGATTCCTTCGCGATGATCCGCGGCGGCCACATCAATCTGTCGATCCTCGGCGCAATGCAGGTCACCGACAGCGGCGACATCGCCAACTGGATGATCCCTGGCAAGATGGTCAAGGGCATGGGCGGCGCGATGGACCTCGTCGCCGGCGTCAAGCGCGTCGTCGTGCTGATGGAACACACCGCCAAGGGCGGCGAGCACAAGATCCTCAAGCAGTGCACGCTGCCATTGACCGGCCTCGGCGTCGTCAACCGCATCATCACCGAGCTCTGTGTGCTCGACGTGACGTCCAAGGGCCTCAAGCTCGTTGAGCTGGCGCCGGGTGTGACGGCAGCAGAAGTGCAGGAGAAGACCGGCGCGCCGGTTGATGCCAACGGCATGTGAGCGTGAGCGCGACCATTGGTAAAACAAAGAAGCCCCGCAAGGGGCTTTTTGTTTGCGACTGGCGATGACAAACGATGAATGCTTCTCGGCCAAGGCCTTCGGCAACCTGAACTCCATGCGCGCAGTCGGCGCTACCAATGGCCGCAATCCACTGTCGATCGTTGCGCCTCATCACAGGGTAGTCGGAGCGAATGGCGAGACGTCGAGAAAGTTGACGATTACCAACTTCTGGCGTAAAAAGGCCGTCTGTACCTAAAAGTCGGTTGATACCGACTTTTGCGTTTCAAAGGGAGATTCCCAGCGTGAAGTCGGCCAGAACCAACTTTTCAAGCGCCCCCCGCGGCCATGCCCGGCGTGGGAAGGACGCGGACTTGCTCGCGCTGGCGGACGTGGTACGTGCTGCGCGCACGGAAGCTGGTGTGACACAGGCCGATCTGGCGCTGGTTTCCGGCGTGGCGCGCGACACGGTGATCGCGCTGGAGAACGGTCGGCCCGGCGTTTCGCTGGGATCTGCGCTACGGGTGATGAAGTGCCTGGGACTGACCCTCGCGCCGGTTGCGAGGCGCTAATGCTCGCGGTCCGCCACTCGCGAGGTCAGGTCGGTAGCCTGCGTGCCGGGAGCGGCGTACTGGAATTCACCTATGCCGCCGACTGGTTGCAGCATGCAGATGCGTTTCCGCTCTCGCCGCGCCTGGCATTGCGCGAAGCGCCTTGGCGTGGAGACGAAGTGCAGTTCTTCTTCGCCAACCTGCTTCCCGAAGGCGCGGTGCTGGATACGCTGATCCGCTTGGGTCGCCTGCCGCGCGGCAATGTCTATCGCCTGTTGGAAGCCTTCGGACGCGAATGCGCAGGCGCGTTCGAGATCGTGCCGGAAGTCGAGGCAGAGCAGGCGCGAAGTGCGCGTGCGGAAGCAGCGGACTATCGCTCGTATCCACGCGAGGCCCTGGCCGCGGATCTGGCGCGGCTGCGCGACAACATCCCGCTGGTCGCTCAACACGCCGATCTGCGCCTGTCGCTGGCCGGTGCCCAGAACAAGATTCCTCTGCGTTATACGGATGGGCGTCTGTGGTTGCCACAGGGCCATGCCGCGTCGACGCATATCCTGAAACCTGCGCTGCAGCCTCAGGCGTTGTTCGTCGATTCGGTGCTGAACGAGGCGTTCTGCATGCGTCTGGCAGCAGCGCTGGGATTGCCGGTTGCCACCGTCATCGTGCTCGCGGATCCCGAGCCGGTCCTGTTGGTCGAGCGCTATGACCGCGTTGTCGAGACGGGCCGCATCGAGCGTTTGCATCAGCTCGACCTCTGTCAGCTCGCAGGAGTGCTGCCGACGCAGAAGTACGAGGCCGATGGTGGTCCGGGGTTCAAGACGTGTTTCGATCTGATCGACACCCACAGCGCCGCGCCCGCGCGCGATCGTTTGTCGCTGGTGGACTGGCTGCTGTTCAATCTGCTGATCGGCAATGCGGATGCGCATGCCAAGAACTTGGCCATGCTCTACGGCACCGACGGCAAGCTGCGCCTCGCGCCTGCCTATGACCTGCTCGCGACGGGATACTGGCCGAGTCTGTCGGACCGGATGGCCATGGGCATCGGCGGCGAGCGGCGCCCGGCATGGGTTCAGGCGCGACATTGGCAGCGGTTCTGCGAAGGCGTGGGGCTGAATGCCGTGCAACTCAGACGCCGTGCGCGAACCCTGTGTGAGAAGGCGTTCGCGGGGAAGGACGCCGTGATGGCTGCGCTGGATGTGCCGGCAGCGCTGGCCACGCATCTGACGGTGACGCTGGAGCGCAACAGCCAACGCATCGAAAGCAGGATCGGCGGAGCGGCGTGAGCCGGCCGACGGTGGCTAGCGCCAGCCGCGTTGCAGAGTGAAGCAACAAGAGCCCCCGGTCGTGCCGGGGCTCTTGTTATCCCTTGCCTGCGCGAGGCTCAGGTGCTGGATGCACCCAGCCGGTGCCAATCAATCCTGCGCGTCAGCAGCATCACGATGCCCAGGCCAGCGAACAGCGCGATGGAGCCACCGAGCAGCGCGTAGTCTTCGGCGCTGAGCAGCAGGTAGAGATAGCCGTACAGTCCGCCAAGCAGGCCGCCAACCATGAACGCGCGCAACCAGCCGTCGAGCACGGATCTCGAGTAGGCCGTGACCATGCCGGTGACTGCGATCGTCGCGGCGACGAAGCCGGCCTCGAAGCCGAAGTGTTCGCCGATCGACAACTGCAGCAGGCCGAACAGCGTCAGCGCCGCGCCGAGGAACAGGTACTGCACCGGATGCACCGGGCGGCGTGCCAGCACTTCGGTCAGCCAGATCGTCAGGAAGGTGAAGAACGCGGCAAGCACGGCGTACTTCGTCACGCGCTCCGCCATGCGATAGGCATCGATGGCCGGCAGCAGTGCGACGCCGAAGACCTGTGCGTTCAGAACGTCGACATTCAGGTCGCCGTCGCTGGTCCATTGCTGCGGATAGCCGCGACCAAGATACGAGATCGACCAGGTCGCGCTGAAGCGATCGGCCTGCACCTGGCTCTCGGTCGGCAGCCACGCGCCCTGGAAACTTGGATCGCCCCAGTCCGCCTGTACCGTCGCCTTGCTGTTGCGACCCGTCGGCGCGAGATGCAGGCTGCCGCTTCCGTTGAATTTCAGGTTCAACTCGAAGTTGCTGCGGCCATCACTGCCGAACGCATCGTTGCCAGCAGCAATGGTCTTGCCGAGCGGGATGTGCACGCCCGCTGCCGGCGCGCCGCTGCCAGCCGATGGTTCCAGGGCGTGAGCTTGTCCATTCCAGGTGAGCTGGCCATCAGCATGGATCGCACGTACATCGCTGAGGCCGATCTGCAGTTCCATTTCCTGCCAGAGCGCTTCGTTGCCGGTGCCGATCCAGGCGCTGACATCGGGGCGCTGGAAATGACCGGTGATGTGCAGCCCCGCGCCGTAGACCGGAATGCTGAAGATGCCGCGTCGCCGTTCCTCGGTATTGAGCTTCGCCTCAATGAGGAGGTTCTCCGGCAGCAGATAGGCCGCACGGCGTTCCTGCCGCAGATTGCCTTTGGCATCGGTGGTGTTGACGATGTAAGGCAGGCGTAGGATCGGTCCCATCAGCTGCTGCGCGCCGCCCCATTTGCCGGTGACATCGACAACCGCCTCGTCGCGCCGCGCCTGCCGTTCGTGGACCAGATTCGTGATCATCGACAGCGGAATCTGCAGCAGCAGCCACAGCAGCAGCAGCATGACCAGGCGACCGACCGGGCTCTGGAATATGGATGCAATGCTGCGCGTCGTGGGGGGCAGTTCAGGTGAGGAAAGGCTCGGCGAAGCGGTCGTGGTGGTCATGCGGGGCTCCTGTTGGTGGCAGGCTCATTCTCGGCAGCCGTCGCGCAATTCCTGCCGCCGAGCTGTGCAAAGCTGGTGGAACTTTGTGCAGATCCTGTGCAAGCGCTGGCCCCGGCATTCACGGCTGCTAAGCTCGCGTCATGGCCAGGATTCTCGTGGTGGACGACGATGCGCACATCCGCGAGGTCGTGTGCTTCGCGCTGGCCAAGGCTGGCTTCGAGACCCTGACCGCAGCCAACGGCGCCGAGGCGCTGGAGCGCTGCACTGCGCAGCTGCCTGATCTTCTTGTGCTCGACATCCTGATGCCCGAGATGGACGGCACCGAAGTGTGCCGGCGCCTGCGTGCACAGCCTTCCACGCTGCGCCTGCCTATCCTCTTTCTCAGTTCCAGGGACGACGAGATCGACCGCGTCATCTGCCTGGAAATCGGCGGTGATGACTACGTCAGCAAGCCATTCTCTCCGCGCGAACTGGTCGCACGCGTACGCGCGCTGCTGCGCCGGTCAGCAGTTGTCGCTGAGCCGGTCGAGTCGCACGAATGGCGACACAACCGGCTGCGTCTTGACGGCGTGCGCTACGAAGCATGCTGGGACGAAAAGACCGTGGCGCTGACGCTGACCGAGTTCGGCATCCTGCGCACACTGATCGCACGGCCGGGCCAGGTGCGCCGGCGCGACCAGCTGATGGATCAGGCCTACGACCTGCATCGCATCGTGTCCGATCGCACCATAGACAGCCACGTGCGCCGCGTGCGCACCAAGCTCACTGCACTCGGCGCGGACGTGATCGAGACGGTCCACGGCATCGGCTACCGGCTCGGCCCATGCGAGTGAAATGGCGGCCATCGCTGCGCGCGATCCTGCTGCTCATCAATCTGATCGTCATGCTGCTGCCGCTGGGCGGCATCGTCTGGCTGCGCCTGTACGAGAGCGCGCTGGTTCGGCAGACGGAAAGCGAACTGCTGACCCAGGGCACGGTCGTTGCGGCGAGCTTCAAGGCCGAGTTGCTCGGCAATGCACCGGAAGACATTGATGATGCGCAAGGCGACGCGCCGGAATGGCAGGCGCGATTGCCGCACCTTGATCTCTCTGCCGATGCTATCCATCCACGGCCCGCGGATGCGGTAGTCACTTCGCTGCAGCCGGAACCGAGCGCCGCAGAAGCGGGGCGGCGATTCAACGCGGTGTTGCGTGAAGTCCGCCTGCATACGCTCGCCGGCATCCGCATCGTCGATCGCCAGGGCATCGTCGTCGCGAGCACTGCCGGCGACATCAACTGGCAGCTCCAGCAGGAAGAGGTGGCGCGCGCACTCAAGGGCGAGACCGTCAGCCTGCTGCGCGAGCGTCATACCGACGAGCAAGGATTTGGCCCCCTGAGTCGCGCAACCAGAATCCGCGTGTTCGTTGCGCTGCCGCTGATGCAGGACGGCGCGGTTCTCGGTGCGGTCCTGCTGGCGCGTACGCCGGCCAGCCTGTGGGACACGCTCAAGGGCAAGATGCGTCCGCTCGCCTACGCAGCCGCCGCACTGCTCGCCATCGTGCTGATGCTGTCCTGGCTGACAACACGGACCATCGCTCGACCGATCCGCGAACTGCGCGAACAGGCCGAGCGCGCTGCCGCAGGTGCATCGGGCGCCGTAACCCCGCTGCGCCACGCGGGCACCCGCGAGGTCGCTCAGCTGTCGGATTCACTGACCGCGATGGCCAACACGCTGGAGCAGCGTGCCGATTACATCCGCAAGTTCGCCGCGCAGGTCTCGCATGAGTTCAAGACGCCGCTGACGAGCATCCGCGGCGCAGTGGAACTGCTGACCGAGCACAACGACGACCTGTCGCGCGAAGAGCGCGAGCGCTTTCATCACATCATCGCCACCGATGCTGATCGTCTCGACCGCTTGGTCCGGCGTCTGCTGGAGTTGGCACGTGCCGATGTTGCCAAGCCGGGCTCGGATGACTGCGATCCGCTGGCGGTGCTGCGCAGCTGCGTCGCGCGGGCACGCGAACTGGGATTGACGGTCGATGTGCAGATTCCGGAATCGGTAATGACTTCGCGCATTCCGGCAGAAGACCTGGAGGCCGTGTTCAACAACCTGCTCGACAACATTCGCCACCATGCGGCAGGCAGCGTGGCGACAGTCAGTGCGTTGGTTGCGGATGGCAGCTTGACGGTGTGCTTAGCCGACGACGGTCCCGGAATTTCACCGGCCAATGCCGCGCAGATTTTTGAACCGTTCTTCACGACTGCCCGCAATTCGGGGAGCACCGGACTGGGTCTGGCGATCGTTCGCGCCTTGCTGAATGCGTACGGTGGCGACGTGCGTTTGAAGGCGACAGATCGCGGGACAATGGTCGCGTTGTCGCTGCCCGTGCGGTAGGTCCGACTGGGGAAGTTGCGCTCAAGGCACAAACAAAAAGCCCCCGCGGCTGCGAGGGCTTTTTGCTATCTGGTGAGACTGAAACTAGCCCCAAAAGCAATGGTGGTGATGAGTGGAATCGAACCACCGACCTCAGCATTATGAGTGCCGCGCTCTAACCGTCTGAGCTACATCACCACGTTCGGGGGCGCGCAGTTTAAGGAAAACAGGGGCGTACGTCGAGGTTTGTCGTGAATTCGCATTCTGCGCTGCTATGATTTGAGCGCAAACGGGTCTACGGCGGGGGCGCTGATGAAATCCTGGAAGAAGCTTGTAGCGGCCATCTTGGGGCTGGCCGTGGTTTCGGGTGTGCAGGCGGCGGAGTTCAAGAAGGACTCGGACTGCGTGCCCGGCAACAAGGTTGCGGACCGCAGCAACAAGGTCGGCACGGTGGTGTCGGTCGACAACGGCATGTGCAAGGTCGTGTTTGCGGACGGCACGAGCAGCAGCTATCTGTTCTGGATGCTGCGTGCGGCCGGCGACAAGGGGCAGACGACCGACAAGCTCGTTGCCGGTAACTATCCCTGCTACAGCGGCAGCAACTACCTGTTCATGGATGTGGAGATCGTCGACGACGACAGCTACCGCACGGCCAAGGGCAAGGGCGATTACAGCCTCGAAAAGGATGGCTCGATCGACTTTGAGGACGGCCCGCTGGAGGATGCGACGGCGAAGCTGATGCCGGGTCCGCGGATTGGCCTGAACATGGACGGCGGCAGTTTCTTCAACGTGAGCTGCAGCCTGAAGAAGAAGTAGCGCCCCGGCTGGCGGGGCGGGGTCTCGATACACCGCGCCGCTGGCGCGGCACTCGACCTGAACGGATTTCTTTTGGGTGGGGTCTCGATACACCGCGCTTGAGCGCGGCACTCGACCCGAACGGACTTTTTATGGGCCGGCTTCCTGTTTTCGTGGAATGCCGGCCTGCTGATCCGCGCTAGACGTTGAAGCGGAAGTGCATGACGTCGCCTTCCTGGACGATGTATTCCTTGCCTTCGAGCCGCCATTTGCCGGCTTCCTTGGCGCCGGGCTCGCCCTTGTACTGGATGTAGTCGGCGTAGGCGATGACTTCGGCGCGGATGAAGCCTTTCTCGAAGTCGGTGTGGATGACGCCGGCGGCCTGCGGGCCGGTGGCGCCGGTCTTGACAGTCCAGGCGCGGACTTCCTGCACGCCGGCGGTGAAGTAGGTCTGCAGGCCGAGCAGGGTGTAGGCACCGCGAATCACGCGGTCGAGGCCTGGCTCTTCGAGGCCGAGATCGGAGAGGAAGGCGAGCTTGTCGGCGTCGTCGAGCAGGGCGATCTCGGCTTCGATGGCGGCGCAGACCGGCACCACTTCTGCGCCTTCGGCGGCGGCATAGGCCTGCACGCGCTTGAGGTAGTCGTTGCCGTGCTGCAGGCCGGCTTCATCGACGTTGGCGATGTACAGCGCCGGCTTGGCGGTGATGAACGAGAACTCGCGCAGCTGCACGCGCTCTTCCGGCTCCAGCACCATCGAGCGCACCGGATTGCCGCCGTCGAGATGGGTCTGCACGCGCTTGAGCAGCTCGTGTTTTGCAACGGCTTCCTTGATGCCGGCCTTGGCGGTCTTGGCGAGGCGGTCGACGGCCTTGGTGACGCTGTCGAGATCGGCGAGTGCCAGTTCGGTGTTGATGATCTCGATGTCGCGGATCGGGTCGGGTTTGCCGGCAACGTGGATGACGTCGTCGTTGTCGAAGCAGCGCGTGACGTGGGCGATCGCGTCGGTCTCGCGGATGTGCGCGAGGAACTGGTTGCCGAGGCCTTCACCCTTGCTGGCACCGGCGACGAGGCCGGCGATGTCGACGAACTCCACCGTCGCCGGCAGGATGCGCTGCGGTTTGACGATGACGGCCAGCGCGTCGAGGCGCTTGTCGGGCACCGGCACTACGCCGACGTTGGGGTCGATCGTGCAGAACGGATAGTTCTCCGCCGCGACCGCTTTCTTGGTCAGCGCGTTGAACAGGGTGGACTTGCCGACGTTCGGCAGGCCGACGATTCCGCATTGGATGCCCATGGGTGCTCCTGAAAACCTTGAGTGCCGCAATTGATTGAGAGTTGCCTGAACTACTTGTCGCCGTTCTTCTTGTCCGTGCCCAGCGAGTGCAGCTGGCTCATGCCGCGCTCCCAGGTCTTCTCCAGCCAGGTCTCGATGGCGCTGATCGATGCGTCGAGCCCTTCGATGATCGCGGCTTCATCGGCGCGACTCGGGCGACCCAGCACGTAGTTCAGCACCAGGTTCTTGTCACCCGGATGACCGATGCCAATGCGCAGACGTCGGTAGCCGTCGCCGAGCACGCGGTGCGTATCGCGCAGGCCGTTGTGGCCACCGTGGCCGCCGCCAAGCTTGAGGCGCATCGTGCCGGCCGGCAGATCGAGCTCGTCATGCGCGACCAGAATCTGCTCGGGCTTGAGCTTGTAGAACTGCGCGAGCGCCTGGATGGCCAGCCCGCTGCGGTTCATGAAGGTCTGCGGCTTGAGCAGCAGCACCTGGATGTTGCCGATCCTGGTCTTGGCGGTGTCGCCGCTGAACTTGGCTTCACGCCGCAGCGTCACCCGCGCGCGATCGGCGAGCCGATCCACCAGCCAGAAGCCGGTGTTGTGGCGCGTCTGTGCGTATTCGTCGCCCGGGTTGCCGAGGCCGACGATTGCAACCAGTTCGTTCGCTGATTCGGTAGCGGACATGCACCCAACTCAACATCGATTCCAAGAAAAAGCCCGTCCGGGCAGGGCACGGACGGGCTTCGGTGCTCGGCGGTAGAACCGCGAAGCGTCCTGCTTTACTTCTTTGCGGCGGGCTTGGCGGCCGGGGCAGCAGCAGCCTTGGCCGGTGCGGCCTTGCCACCAGCAGCAGCCTTCGGATCGGCAACAGCGGCTTCAGCCGGAGCAGCAACCGGGGCTTCTTCTTCAGCGACGGCAGCGCGCGGCAGATGCACGGAGGCGACGGACTGGTCGTTGGCGTGCTTGAGCTGGATGAGGACCACGCCCTTGGGCAGCGTCAGCTGCGACAGATGGACCGATTCATTGACTTCGAGCTTCGACAGGTCGACGTTGATGAATTCCGGCAGGTCCGCCGGCAAGCACTCGACTTCAACCTGGTTGAGCTGATGCTCGACGATGCCGCCGCCGGTCTTCACGCCCGGAGCGATTTCGGCGCCCGAGAAGTGAAGCGGAACGTGCATGCGCAAGGCCTTGTTCGCCAGCACGCGCTGGAAGTCGGCATGCGAGGCGTAACCGGTGACCGGGTGACGCTGCAGGTCCTTGAGGACGACCTGCTGGGTCTTGCCGCCGATTTCGAGCTTGAGCAGGTGCGAATAGAAGGCTTCGACCTTCAGGTGCTTGCCCATCTCGTTGGCCGAGACTTCGATGTTGATCGGGGCTTCTTCGCCGCCGTACACGATGGCCGGGATCTTGCCAGCGTGACGCAGGCGGCGGCTCGCACCCTTGCCCTGGTCTGCGCGGATCTCGGCGCTAACCACAAATGCATCTTTCATATGAATGCTCCAGAAATGGAAAAACCACCGTCCGCGACCAGACGATGGGGCGCGGATTATACAGAAATGGGCATCCAATAGGGGGCCAAGCCGGCCCCGGAAACGGTCGATTCGGGCCCAACAACCCTCCGTTCGCCTCGAGTGGCGCCGAAGGCGTTGTATCGAGAGGCCGGTGCCGGTGTCGCTTCTGCGACACCCTCGATACACCCTGCGCTGATGCGCAGGGCACTCGACACGAACGGGTTTTCCTGGAGGCAGCTCAGTCGATATACAGCGAGCTGACCGACTCTTCGGCGGATATGCGGCGGAACGTCTCGGCCAGCAGGCCGCCGATCGACAGCTGGCGGATCTTCGGACAGGCGCGGGCGGCGTCGTTGAGGGGGATCGAGTCGGTGACGACCAGCTCGTCGAGAACCGACTGGCTGATGTTCTTGATCGCCGGCCCGGACAGGACCGGGTGGGTGACGTAGGCGACGACCTTGATTGCGCCTTCTTCCTTGAGCGCGGCGGCGGCCTTGCACAGGGTGCCGGCGGTATCGACGAGGTCGTCGACCAGCACGCAGGTGCGTCCGGAGACGTCGCCGATGATGTTCATCACGCGCGATTCGTTCGGTTTCGGGCGGCGTTTGTCGATGATCGCGAGTTCTGCGTCGTCGAGGCGCTTGGCGACCGCGCGGGCGCGGACCACGCCACCGACGTCGGGGGCGACGACGATCAGGTTCTCGTACTTCTGACGCCAGATTTCGCCGAGCAGCACCGGCGAGGCGTAGACGTTGTCGACCGGAATGTCGAAAAAGCCCTGGATCTGGTCAGCGTGCAGGTCCAGGGTCAGGACGCGATCCGCACCGCATTCGCCGATCATGTCAGCGACGACCTTGGCCGAAATCGGCACACGGCTTGAACGCGAGCGGCGGTCCTGGCGGGCGTAACCAAAATAAGGAATGACTGCGGTGATGCGGCTGGCCGACGCACGCTTGAGGGCGTCGAGCATCAGCAGCAGTTCCATCAGGTTGTCGTTGGTCGGCTCGCAGGTCGACTGCACGACGAAAACATCCTTGCCGCGGACGTTCTCGAGAATTTCGATCTGGATTTCACCGTCCGAGAACTTGCCGACGATGGCCTGTCCCATGGAGGTCTTCATGTAGCCTGCGATGGCGCTGGCAAGCTTGGGGTTGGCGTTGCCAGTGAACAGCATCAGCTTCGAATCGGACATTGGCCTGCCTGTGCGTGTGTGTGGCGATCAATCTTCGGTCGTCATTCCCGCGCAGGCGGGAATCCAGTCTTCACTGATGCGAACTGGGCACTCAATTTCTCCAGGCTTGCTGCGCAAGCAGGAAACTGAGTGGCTGGGGCGGATGGACTCGAACCACCGAATGGCGGGATCAAAACCCGCTGCCTTACCACTTGGCGACGCCCCAACAGGTACAGCCCAGACCTCACAGGGCGGCGATTATAAATGCAGTGCGCCGATCCTGCGCCAATTTTTTTGACGTTCACCATTTCGGGCTGCTTATTTGGTCGGTACAACAAAACTCCGTTCGCGCCGAGTGCCGCGCCTTCGGCGCGGTGTATCGAGGTGCCGGAGCGAAGAGGCGCGGACTCAGGT
>JALYJV010000191.1 GCA_030775105.1 Pseudomonadota bacterium
CGGATGCCGTTGCCGAGGTGGTACATCAGCGCCCAGGCCCAGCAGAACAGCAGAATCTGGCCATACCAGGCACCCAGATGCGTGCTGTAGAGATTGAACCACTGCGGACCACTGGCGAGGGCAACCAGCCAGCCGACCAGCAGAACCGTTCCGAACGTCAGGCCGATGCCGGTCAGGCGGTGGGCAAACGACAGGACCGAAGTCCATTGGAAACGGTAATAGGGCCCCAGCATGAAGGGTGATAGCGGACGCTGGTCCGCGGTCGGTTTACTGCTCATTCCGGCTCCCCAAATAACAAAAAACGGGACGTGAAAACTGCAGACCACAGAGGGTCTGGAGGACAACCCTGTCAAAAATCGATGCAGCGACCGTTCTTCTCCCAGTCCCCGTAGCGCGTCGGATCGGGGCCGTCGGTACGACCGCCGATTTCCCGGACCTGCTGAGGCAAAGTAATCGGGACCTGCACCGGCTGGTGCTGTCTGAGCAGCTCGGCCAAGGGCACGGCTTCCTGCACACGAACGGTGCCGGCTGCGGAGGCCCTGGTTTTGGATTCAGACATTCGGGGTATGCCGTTGACGGCGGAGACGGGAGAATTATGGTCTGCTTAGCCGTAATAGTGTGACAAAGTTTGCAGGTCAAGGGCAATGAATCCCTCAAATAACATCGTCGAAATCGGGCGCTTGAGCGTCACTTGCTACCTGCGTGCGAGCGGCGCAGACGCCGAGAGCTTTCTGCAGGGCCAGCTCAGCAGCGATCTGCGTCTGCTGCGCGAATCGAAAGCGCAAATCAGCAGTTACAACAGTCCCAAGGGCCGCATGCTGGCCCTCCCCCACCTGATCCGCCGCGGCGGCGACATCCTGATCGAGCTGCATCCCTCGGTAGCCGCTGCGACGCTCAAACGCCTGCGCATGTTCGTCCTGCGCGCCAAGGTCGCGCTGGAAGACACCTCGGCAAGCATGCAGGCACTGGCGATCATCGGCACTGGCGCCGCCGAACTGCTTCAGAAGCACGGACTGCCCGCCCCGACCGGCGCGCTCGAGTCAGCTTTCGATGCCGAGCGCCAGATCACCGTGGTTCGCCGCATCGGCACATTGCCGCGTTACAGCTTGACCGGCGAACCGGACCAGCTGGCCCGGCTACCATTTGATACAACGGAATCCATGGACGAAGCTTGGCGACGCGCGGACATCGAGGCCGGCGTAGCGACAGTCTCCACCGACACCAGCGATCATTTCGTGCCGCAGATGGCCAACCTAGACCTTCTCGGCGGCATCAGCTTCGACAAGGGCTGCTATACCGGTCAGGAAATCGTCGCGCGCCTGCACTACCTCGGGCAGCTCAAGCGCCGGATGTTCATCGCCCGCATCGCTGGCCCGGCGCCGGCGCCGGGCAGTGAAGTCCGTATCGCTGACCATGAAGGTGCGGTCGGTGAGATCGTCGACGCCGTCGTTGACGGAACGGGCAGCGTCGCCAGCGTGGTCCTGCAGCTGGCATATGCGGAGCGCAACGATCTGCAACTCGTCGATGGCGCGGCCGTCGTCATTGCAGGACGTCCTGTCGAATCCGCAGCCTGAGCAAGATCCCCGCCATCCAACCGCCGGTCAGACGTCATCAACCAATCGAGAACTGACGCACAAGACGCAGGCATCCCTGGCCGTTAGACTCGGCCAACAAACTATCGAACAGCGCTGGCTGACACACTGGCCAACGCCAAGGAGATTCCAGATGCGCCGTATTCCGTCCCTGATTGCCCTGCTGTGCCTGCCCGCCACGGCAATCGCGTTGACTCCGGATCTTGCACGGCTCGACAGCCTGCCGCTGCATGTCGTGCCGGAAGCGCTGACGGCTAAAGCCCTGGTCGACGTCAAGCAACGCAAGGGGACGGGCCCGGCTATCTTTGCGGTCACGGCCGCCTTGCCGGTCAACCTCGATGGCGGCGTCTGGGACCAGCTCAATGCGCAAACCGAGCGCTGGCGCGCGCGGGTGTATTCCGCCGGTGCCCTGTCGTTGCTGATGGAATTCGGACAGTTCCATCTACCCGCTGGCGCAGAGCTGTGGATTTACGATGTCAACGGCAAGGCCGTGCAAGGCCCCTACACCGGCAGCAACCATTCTCCTGAAGGCAGCCTGTGGACAGCCATGGTTCCCGGAGAGACGGCCGTCATCGAACTGCGAACGCCAGCCGGCAGTCGTGATCAGGTGAAACTGGCTCTGTCACGCTTGGGGCATGGCTTCAAGAACGCGCGTGATCTTGGTGACAGCGGCGGGTGCAACATCAACACCGTGTGCAGCCTGGGCGACGACTGGCGCAACGAAATCCGCGCGACCGTCAAGCTGCAGATTCCCGTCAACGGTGGTGTCGGCGTGTGCTCGGGCACACTGATCAACAATCTCGCGCAGAACAACAAGCCGTATATCCTGTCGGCGGATCACTGCGGCATCGGCGAAAGCGGCAGCCCTGCTTCCGGCGTCGTCGTCTACTGGAATTTCCAGAACAGCTCGTGCAGTGGCGCAGACAATGCCAGCGATACCCAGAATCAGACCGGCACGACCCTGCGCGCAGACGACGAGGTCACGGATCTGACCTTGCTTGAACTCAGCAACCCGCCCAGCAGTTCGTTCAATGTGTACTTTGCGGGGTGGGACAGCTCCGGCGCCGGCGGCACTTCGGGCGTCAGCATTCACCACCCTTCCGGCGACGCCAAGAAGATCAGCGGCTACACTACGGCGCTCACGCAAAGCACCGTTGACATCTCAGACGATGGCAATGGTCCAGACATTCCAGCCTGGCGCGTGCAACGCTGGGAGCAGGGCACGACCGAACCGGGTTCCTCGGGTTCCGGCCTGTGGAATCAGGACCATCTGATCGTCGGCACGCTGTCGGGCGGCAGCGCCGCCTGCATCGGTTCGGTCGACAACAATCTATCGGACTTCTATGCGCGCCTCGACCGCCAGTGGCAGGCACGCTCGACGGCCAGCGGCCAGCTGAAAGCCTGGCTCGATCCGAACAACACCGGGCTGCGCAAAGTCGGCGGCAAGAGCCCCACTGCGACCGCGACGCCACTGCCGACGGCGACCCCAGGTCCGACGGCAACCCCTTTCCCCACGGCAACGCCGTTGCCGACACCCACGCCGACACCGGGCGACGACGGTGATGGCGGCGGTGGCGGTGCGCTCAATCCGCTGCTGCTGCTCACACTGCTGTCGCTGCGTGCACTGGGCTGGCGTCGCAAAACGACTGCAGCCTGAGTACGCACGACGCGGATGACCGTCATCCGCGTCGCTCGGGTATCAGTTGACGCCGTGCATCGCGCGCTTGAGCAGCGGCGTCAGCAGCAATACGACCAGGCCTGATCCCAAACCAATCCACAGCATGGTTGCGAACAGGCCTTCGTACTTGGCGGCTGCGGCGGCCATGTCCAGCGTCGCGCCTTCGACCATCTCCAGCGATGCGAGCTTGCCGAACTGCGCGGCGAGCACTTCCGAGTACGCCGTCGCGAGCCAGAACGCACCCATCATGACGCCGACGACGCGCGCAACCGAAAGCTGGGTGACGGCCGACAGGCCGATCGGTGACAGACAGACTTCGCCGATTTCCAGCAGCAGGTAGGCCAGCACCAGCCACCAGACGCTGGCCATCACGCCGGTGCTTGCGATCTCGGCGGCGGCGATCAGCGGCAGGAACGAAACGCCTGCGATCGCGAGACCCATCGCCATCTTCATCGGCGTGCTCGGGTTGAGCTTGCGCCGTGCC
>JALYJV010000192.1 GCA_030775105.1 Pseudomonadota bacterium
GATTTCTCGATGCGCTGCTCGCGATGCAGCGCCGATAGATAATCCTGATAGTGAATCTGACGGAAGCTGCCGTGTTCGTCGTCAGTGCCGACGTTCTGCGCCATGCGCGTCCGGAACTCAGTCAGGGTTTCGAGTTGGGTCACCAAGCCCTTGTCTCGCGCGTAGACGGCGGAGTCGCCACCGTTGGACTTGAGCCCATCGACCATGCCATTGACATAGGCGTTGACTGCACCGGCTTCGAGCTTGCGCCCGGCAACCACGGCGTCGCCGTAGGCCGACCACAGGTCGCCGAGCCATTCCAGATTCGCGGCGCGCGCCTCGGACGACATGTCGTTTCGCGTGAATGGCTCGACCGCGGACTTGTACTCGCCGACGCGGAAGACATGAACGTTGACGCCGATTTTGTCGAGCGCGTCCTTGAAGTAGTTGTTGTAGTTGCTGAAGCCTTCGACACTGACGACTCCGTAGGGGTCGAGGACGACTTCATCGGCCTGCGCTGCAGCGTAATACTGGGTCTGGTCGTACCAGGCACCGTAGGCGACGATGCGTTTGCCACTGGCCTGGAATGCGCTCATCGCCTCGCGCAGTTCATCGAGCTGGGCGAGCCCTGCACCCCATAGGCCATCGAGCTTGAGCACGGCGAACGCGATGCGATCATCGTCCTTTGCGCCATTAAGCGCTTCGATCAGTTCACGCAGGCTCGACTGCGATGGCATCTCGCCGCTGATGTCTTCGAGAAACTGCTGGCCCGGATCCGAATCAATCTGTTCGACCAGAGAACCGGACGGCGCAAGAATCAGCGCGATGTTGTCGTCGATCGACACCGCGCGATCGCCACGAACGATGAACCAGGTCAGTGCCAGAGAAAGCACCACACCGAGAATGACCAGGGTGCGGAACAGCACCACAAAGGTGCTCCAGATAAACCCGAACACTCGACCAAGAAATGACCTGGATTCGCTCATGTGACCTTCACTATTCCGACTTACAGACGTTTGATGACCACGGACCCGGCCGAGTAACCGGCACCGAATGCGCAGAGCACGCCGACTTCACCGGCCTTCATGTCCTGATGATGCTTGTGCAGCGCAATCACCGAACCCGCCGAACTGGTGTTGGCGTACTCGTCGAGAATCACCGGTGCCTCGATACGATCGGGCTCGCGGCCTAGGACTCGTTTCGCGATCAATTGGTTCATGCCCAGGTTGGCCTGGTGCAGCCAGAAGCGCTTCACCGAACCCGGATCGACGCCCAGATCGCCCAGATGCGCGAGCATCAGCTCGGCGACCATCGGCACGACCTCCTTGAATACCTTGCGGCCTTCCTGGTGGAACAGGATGTCGTCCCAGCTGCGCTGCTGGATCTCGCAGGCATTGAGGAAGCCGAAGTTGTTGCGGATGTTGCTGGAGAACTGCGTCTTCAGGCGCGTGCCGAGCACTTCGAAATGCACGTCTGACTTCACGCCATCGAGCGGCTCGATCACCACCGCCGTTGCCGCATCGCCAAAGATGAAGTGGCAATCGCGGTTGCGCCAATTCAGATGCCCGCTGCAGATCTCCGGATTGACGACCAGCGCAACGCGCGCTGTACCCATGCGCACCGCATCGACCGCAGCGGTGATGCCGAATGCCGCCGAAGCGCAGGCGACGTTCATGTCATAGGCAAAACCGTTGGCGCCGAGGTAGTGCTGCAGCTCGACCGCCATCGCCGGATAGCCGCGCTGCATGTTCGAGCAGGCAACGATGATCAAGTCGACGTCGGCAGCATCGCGCTTCGCGTTGGTGAGCGCCTCGCGCGCGGCGGCGAGCGCCATCTCGCACATCAGCGAAGGTTCGTCATCAGGCCGCGTTGGAATCCGCGGACGCATGATGTCGATGTTCAGGATGCCCTCGCGATCCACCACATGACGCGACTGGATGCCGGATGCCTTGAAGATGAACTCGGAGCTGGATGTGGCCAGCGCCGGTGTCGTCCCCGCCGCGATCGCACTGGCGTTCTCCGCGTTGTAGCGCTCGACATAGGCGTTGTAGCAGGCCACCAGCTCGTCGTTGGAGATGGACAGCGGCGGCGTATACAGGCCTGTCCCGGAGATGGCAGCAGCAATCATGGGGGTCTTCAATGCGCGGGCGCAGCCGCAGGGAACGGGAGTTTAGAGCTAATCCGGCAACCCGGCACCCACCCTGCTGACCTTCCCCCTAGTGCGCCCCCGGCCATCCAGCTCTTTGCATGGCTTGGCGCAATGCGATCCGGATCGCGCGTTCGCGGCGCACGCTCAGATGCGAGCCCTGGTACCACTGCACCGGCACACCCCAGTGCGTCGACAGGGCCAGTGGATTGGGCGCAAGCACCACGCGATCGCCAGTGGCTGCGACGATCTGCAGACGCGACGTCTCGGGCAGCGGCGGCCGGCTCAGGGGCGACACCGGCGCCAGCAATTTGCGGTATTTCGCCTCGTCGAGGCCGCGCGCGGTGAAATAGCGCAACTGCGCCGGCGGCAGGAAGCGCCATAGCGCCGATGCAAAGTCGACGACCGGAATGCCGGCGACGACAAAATCGAGATCGGGCTCGTAGGTCGACAGCAGCGCGGCGTTGTAGCCGCCTAGCGAGATGCCGAATACGCCAACCCTGGCCTGCGGCTCCTGCTCGCGCAGCCAAGCCAGCGTGCGGCGCAGATCCCACAGCGCCTGCATCTGGGCATGGACCAGGTCGAGCGGATCGCCGTCAAGGTAGTAGTCGCCGGAGCGTGCGCCGGCACGCCGCGGCCCGTGCAGCGGCAGCACCGGCTGGATCACGTTCAACCCCAGCCCATGATGCAGCCAGCCCGGGGAGAACATGCCGAGATCCATCCACGGCACGCCCATGCGATAGCCGTGGATGCACATCAGCCAGGGCCGCGGCGGCCCGGGGTGACGCAGGATCCGCACGTGGCAGTTGCGGTTGGCCTCGAAGCTGTTCCAGCGATCGGCCCCGGGCAGGTCCGGTGGCGGCTCGAAGCCACTGTCGAAACTCAGCACCTCGTAGTCCGTACCCCACAACCGGGCGCGTTCGATGAAGGTCTCGGTCGGCGGCGGCGGCGCCGGATGCAGGCCTGAGGGGTCCTGATGCCAGCCTCTTTGCTCCATCATCACATCCAGAGCAATGGCCTCGCTGGCAATCCGCTCGGCCTCGGCGCCACGCGGGAAAGTCGCCGTGCCGACGAAATAGCCCAGCAGCGCTTCATCGATGCCCGCCTTCAGGTCCATCGCGGTCGAACGATCCGGCGGCTGCGCCCCAGGCGCATGCGGCTCGCCGAACAGGCCCAGACGACCGGCCGTCATCAGGCTCAGCACCGAACCGAGCAGGCCATAGAACGCCAGATCGAGCCCGGCAAAGATCCACGCCACGGGTGAAAGGATCGCGCCGATCACCGCCCCTGCCGCCATCATCGCGACAATGCGGCGATCACCCGGCATCAGCAGCAGCGCGCTGCCGGAACTGATCAGCAGGATGGCCGGCAGTACCACGAGCAGAACCTCCGCCGGCGTCTCGGCCAGCAACAGCCAGCACAGACCCGCAACAATCGGGACGAGGCCGAGCCACTCGCGCCCTTCCGGCGGCGTTGCTTCCAGGGTTTCTCGCATGTCTGTACGTATGGCTTTCGCTGATTTAAAGAACGCGATCAAAAATCACGACGGCTGCGACCAGTGCAATCAGGCTCAGCCCCTGCGCGATCCAGCGCCAGGAAAATCCGCGCCGCACCGACCACCACGCCAGGCCGCTGAACAGCATGAGCATCCAGAACGTGGCCGTGGTCTGCGCTACGGCCGGCCATTCCGCGCGCACGCGCGGCGCCGTGTCCAGATTGACCGCATACATCAGGCAGACCACGCCCATGGTCAGGGCGAAGGTGGCGCTCAGCGCGAACAGCAGGCCATTGAAGGCACGCAGCAGTTTCATACGAGTGTGTTGGTAGGCTTATTTCTTGTTGGAGCGACGCAGCGGTGACGGTACCGGCAGCACGCGACCGACAACCTTGGGGCTGGACATGCCGGTCTTGAACAGCAGCGCAGCAAACTGGCGCATGATGCGATCACGATTCTTGAACACCGAATCCACCATCGGCACCTTGCGTTCGCGAATCGGCGTGATCAGATCGTCCGGCTGCTCGCCGAACTTGAAGCTGACTGACAACTCGACTTCCAGCGGCTCGCCCTTCTTCAGGTGCTCCGCCTTGACGCGCGTCCTCTGCGCCTTGCGTTCCGCCGTCCTGGCTGCCTTGCGTTCTGCCGCGTTACTTATCATGTGGGCTCCTTCACGACGGCAATCGAACCATGCCCGATCCAGCGCCAGGCCTTGAACCACCGGAGCATCTCGTGTGCTTTGCGCACGGCAAGGAGAGCGGGCCCTGGGGTCTCAAGATCAGGCGACTGGCCGGAATCGCCGAGCAGCGCGGCTTCGCCGTCATCAGTCCTGATTATAGTCACACCACAGACCCGGCAAAGCGTGTTGCGCAACTGATTGCGCTGCGTCCGCAAGCGCGACAACTCGTGCTGGTCGGCTCGAGCATGGGTGGCTATGTGTCGGCGATGGCCTGTACCGCGCTGCGACCGCAGGCGCTGTTCCTGATGGCCCCTGCCCTGTATTTCGCGGGCTGGGATGAAGAGCCGGGTGACATTCCGGCGCTGTGCAGCGTCGTTCACGGCTGGCATGACGACATCGTCCCGGTCGAGCGTGCCCAGCGTTTCGCCGAGCGCCATCCCTGCGAATTGCACCTGCTCGATGCCGAGCACACGCTCAATGGGCGGGTCGAAACCGTCGCTGCGATATTTGACGACCTGCTATCGCGCGTATCCGCCGGATGAAACAGAAGAGCGCCAGGCTCGCTCTGGAATCCGCATTTCGCAACGCGTACTTTCGCGTGACCTGCGCGGGCCGCGAATTCATCCGGCGCATCGGCCAGATCGATCACGCCGCTGATGCAGCGCTCAAGACCGCTGGCTGCCGCAGCCACTGGGCGATTCTCACTCCCTGCAATCCGGATGCGCGGAAACTGTCCGATGCCGACAACGCGATTCGCCTGGCCACATTGCGCCAGCAACTCGATGCGCTGAAGCTGCGTTACCTGCCATCCATCAACAGCGCAGCGGACGGCAGCTGGCCAGAGCCCGGTTGCTGCGTGCTGGATGCAGCCCCCGTGCTGACCGATGAGCTGGCCCGGCAATACGCGCAGCTGGCCTATGTGGGCGCGAAGCTGGGGGAAGCACCGGCGTTGTGCTGGATGCCGAAGCCCTAAAGAGGCCGTAGCCCGGGCGCCGCAAAGCGCAGAAAATGGAGCAGCCATGAAATACGCGATCCGGAACATCGTCTGGGCGGCACTGCTGCTTTCCTTCGTGGTCGCAGCAGCGCCGCGGCAGGCGCCGGCGTGGAAACTGAAGACGCCCGACGGACAGTGGGTGACATTTCCTGCTGATGCGAAGAAACGGCCCACGGTGCTCCTGTTCTGGCCGTCCTGGTGTCCATTCAGCCGAGCCCTGCAGCCCTACGTTCAGGATATCTGGGTGGATTATCGGGATCTGGGCGTCAACGTCTGGACGATCAACATCCTCGAAGACGCCGACCCGGTGCAGGTCATGCGCGAACGCGGTCTGAGTTTTCCGCTGCTGCTCAACGGCGATCCGCTTCGCGGCACCTATGACATCACGCGCACGCCGTGGCTGGTAGTGATCGATGGCAACAACAAGATCGTCTACACGCGGCCGTCGCATCCGCCGACGCCGATCGACGTCGCCAAGGACGTGCGCAAGACGCTCAACGGCCTGCTCGGCGACAAGGCAGTGCCGCTGCCGGAGAGCTATCCGCCGCCCTACGATCTTCATCTGAAAAACCCGGCCGAGATGGTCGATCGTTCGAGTCCGGTCACGGTTCCGCAGAGCGCGTGGGAACCATGGGTCGTGCAGTACCTGTCGGGCATCGGGCCTGACGAAGTGGTCAAGGACATTCCCGCCCGTGGACCCGTTCAAGACGGCAAGACCGCGCTTGCGGCAGCCAAGGAGATCTGGACGAAGACCTACGGTGCGGACACGGTGCGTGCGCAGGCGCCGTATCGCTCGTACCGCAAGGACAATCGCTGGGTTGTGCTCGGCGCCGGCCTCGACGTCAAGCTCGGCACCGGCCTGATCGTGGTCATCGAGGCGGACTCCGGAAAGGTGCTGCGCATGTCGCGCAGTGGAGAAGAAAAGGCGAATAGCCTGGGTAACTAGCCAGAACTGTTGCGTGCATCCCGCTGTGGCCAGGGTTTATACGACAGGAACTCCGCCGGCATGCGCCGCGGCCTGCCGGTCTTCATGTCGACGCACACCCACTGCGTCTGTCCGCGCAGCACAGTCTTGCGGTCCGACTCGCGGATGATCTGGTAGCGGCGCCACATGCTGAGACGGAAGTCGTTCTCGTGGACCCAGGTCGCGAGCCACAGTCGATCGCCGGCGAAGGTCGCGGCCAGATAGTCGAGTTCGTGGCGGCGTGCGACGCAGCCGGCACCGATCGCCTCGTACTCGTCGAAACCGAGCCCCAAGCTGACCGAGTGGCTCCAGGCCACCTGTTCCAGCCAGTTCAGGTAGACGACATTGTTGGTATGCCCGAAGCGGTCGATGTGCTCGGCACCGACGGTGACGGGCTGCAGATGCGGGCGCTCTACGTCCCACAGGTCTTCGAGTTCGGCCGGAGTCGCGGTGGCGGGGGAATGCTGATCGGTCATGGTCGGCCCGTTCTGATATGCCGCGAGCTTATCAGGGCAAAAGCGCTGCAATCAGACTCAGCTGGGCTTCAGCTGCCGCATTGCAGCAAGTGTCCGCGCTGCGTACAATTCATTCCGTACCGTTTTGGTCTACTTTGATGCTCAAGCTCAGCAAACTTGCCGACTACGCCACCGTGCTGATGACCCTCATCGCGCGTGATGGCGAGCGCGTGCATACCGGTCAGGAGCTGGCCGAGCGTAGTGGCGTACCAGCGCCGACGGTCGCCAAGCTGCTGAAAGCCCTGGCCCGCGGCGAACTGCTGCACTCGCTGCGCGGCGCGCATGGCGGGTACAGGCTCGCGCGACCGGCCGAGAAGATCAGCGTCGCCGACATCATCGCCGCGCTCGAAGGCCCGATCGGCGTCACCGAATGCTCCAGCCAGCCGGGCGGCTGCACGCTCGAATCGGCCTGCAGCACGCGCGCCAACTGGCGCCTGATCAACATCGCCATCCGTCAGGCGCTCGAAGCGGTCACGCTCGCGCAGATGGCCATTCCGCATACCGCTGCCCAAGCCAAGGCGCGTGAAGAGTCGGTCCTGACCTTCCATCGCGGCCCGCGGTCCTCTGCCAACCCTTCGTCCACCGCCTGAGCCGATGTCCGCCAAAGCCACAGACGTCCACAAGCTGATCGCCAACCGGACCTACCAGGCCGGTTTCATCACCGATGTGGCCTCAGAAACGATTCCGCCTGGCCTCGACGAGGATGTCGTCCGTGCAATCTCTGCACGCAAGAACGAACCTGAGTGGCTGCTGGAGTTCCGTCTCAAGGCGTATCGCCGCTGGCTCAAGATGACCGAGCCGAAATGGGCGCACGTGCAATACCCGCCGATCGACTACAAGGCGATCTCGTACTACTCCGCGCCGAAGTCGCTCGCTGATCGTCCGCAGTCGCTCGACGACGTCGACCCGAAGCTGCTGGAAACCTACAAGAAACTCGGCATTCCGCTGCGCGAGCAGGAAATGCTTGCTGGCGTCGTCAACGTTGCGGTCGATGTCGTGTTCGACTCCGTGTCGGTCGGCACCACGTTCAAGAAGAAGCTCGCCGAGGCCGGCGTGATCTTCTGCCCGATCTCCGAAGCGGTGCACGAGCATCCGGAACTGGTGAAGAAGTATCTCGGAACCGTCGTCCCGTTCGGCGACAATTTCTACGCCGCCCTCAACTCGGCAGTGTTCACCGACGGTTCGTTCGTCTACATCCCCAAGGGCGTGCGTTGCCCGATGGAGCTGTCGACCTACTTCCGCATCAACGAACGCAACACCGGACAGTTCGAGCGAACGCTGATCATTGCCGAGGACGACAGTAACGTGTCCTATCTCGAAGGCTGCACCGCGCCGCAGCGCGACGAGAATCAGCTGCACGCGGCAGTCGTCGAACTGGTCGCACTCGATCGCGCGCAGATCAAGTACTCGACCGTGCAGAACTGGTACCCGGGCGACGAGAACGGCGTTGGTGGCATTTACAATTTCGTGACCAAGCGCGGCGATTGCCGCGGCGCTGGCAGCAAGATTTCGTGGACGCAGGTCGAGACCGGGTCGGCAATCACCTGGAAGTATCCGAGCTGCATCCTGCGTGGCGACGATTCGGTTGGCGAGTTCTACTCAGTGGCGCTCACCCATCACCGCCAGCAGGCTGACACCGGCACCAAGATGATCCACATCGGCCGCAACACGCGCTCGACGATCGTCTCCAAGGGCATTGCCGCCGGCTTCGGTCAGCAGTCGTATCGCGGTCTGGTGCGCGTGCTGCCGAGTGCGGAGGGCGCGCGCAACCACACCCAGTGCGATTCGCTGCTGATTGGCGACAAGTGCGGCGCGCATACCTTCCCGTACACCGAGATTCGCAACCACACGGCGATTCTCGAGCACGAGGCAACCACCTCGAAGATCGGCGAAGACCAGCTGTTCTACGCGCGCAGCCGCGGCATCAATGAAGAGGACGCTGTGTCGATGATCGTCAACGGCTTCTGCAAGGACGTCTTCAAGGAGCTGCCGATGGAGTTCGCGGTCGAAGCCCAGAAGCTGCTCTCCGTTTCACTCGAAGGTTCGGTTGGGTGAGTCGGGGTAGTTGACGATTGCCTTGAATGGCAATCGTCGCCGACGAACGCCCGGCCATGGATGGCCGGGCCGGAAGCCGCGCCACGGACGGCAAACACAAACAAAGCTAGCCAGAGCGAATAGCCATGCTTGATATTCAGAACATTCACGCCCGCATCGACGGCAAAGAAATTCTTCGCGGCATTTCACTGCGCATCAACGCAGGTGAAGTGCACGCGATCATGGGCCCGAACGGCTCAGGCAAATCGACGCTGTCGAAACTGCTTGCCGGCCACGAGGACTACACCGTCACCCAGGGCACCGTGCAGTTCGCCGGTGAAGACCTGCTCGAACTGGATCCGGAACAGCGCGCTGCCAGGGGCATCTTCCTGGGCTTCCAGTATCCGGTCGAAATTCCCGGCGTCTCGAACATGGTCTTCCTCAAGGCCGCGCTTAACGCGCAGCGCAAGCAACGCGGTGAGGCCGAGATGGAAACCGGCGACTTCCTTGCCTGGGTCCGCCATCGCGTCAAGCAGATGAAGATGGATCCGGCGATGCTGTCGCGCGGCGTCAACGAAGGCTTCTCCGGCGGCGAGAAGAAGCGCAACGAGATCCTGCAGATGCTAGTGCTCGAGCCGAAGCTGATGGTGCTCGACGAAACCGATTCCGGCCTCGACATCGACGCGCTGAAGATCGTTTCCGACGGCATCAACCTGATGCGCTCGGAGCAGCGCGCCGTGCTGCTCGTCACGCACTACCAGCGCCTGCTCGACTACGTGCAGCCAGACTTCGTGCATGTGCTCGCGGGTGGCCGTATCGTCAAATCCGGCGGCCCGGATCTGGCACGCGAACTCGAAGAAAAAGGCTACGGCTGGATTCAACAGGCTGCCTGATGATTGACCTCGATACCTTCCGCCGCGCGTTCGCCGCGCTGCCGGCCGCTGCGCAGACGCCGCTGCGCCGCACCGCATTCGATGCCTTCCTCGTCCAGGGCCTGCCGTCGACTGCGCTCGAAGACTGGCAATACACCGATCTCGCGCCACTCGCCGCGCTGCCGCTCGAGGCGATGCTGCCTGACGATCAGACTGTTGATTTGGCAACGCCGGAATTCACGGATGGACTCGACGCCTTCAACCGCGCCTTCGCCGCTGGTGGCGTGGATCAGCTGATCGCAGCGAACAGCGTTGTCACCGAGCCGATACGTCCCGACAACCGCGCGCATCAGCGTCATCGGCTGGTGCTGGCACCCAACAGCGAAGTGACGCTGATCCTGAACACCTCCGGCGACGTGGTGTTTCAAACCATCTTTGCCGACATCGACGTCCAGGCCGGCGCGCGCCTGCACCTGATTCGCGTCAGCGACGCCGGGCCGGAAGCACACCGCCTGACCCGCATCAAGCTGCGCATCGCACGCGATGCGACGGCAGACGTCGTCAGCGTCGATCTCGGCGGCAAGCTGTCGCGCCATGATCTGTATGTCGATCTCGTCGAGCCTGGCGCCGCAGTACACATTCACGGCCTCTACGCGCCGACCGGGCGCGGCCACGTCGACAACCACACCTGGATCGAACATCGTGCGCCGCATTGCACGAGCCGTGAATCCTTCCGCGGCATCGCCCGCGACAAGGCGCATGCCGTGTTCAACGGCATGATCCGCGTGCACAAGGACGCGCAGAAGACCGACTCCGAGCAGCGCATCGCCAATCTGATCCTCTCGCCTGGCGCGGTGATCAACGCCAAGCCCGAGCTCGAGATCTATGCCGACGACGTCAAGTGCGCACACGGCGCGACCTTCGGCCAGCTCGACCAGACCGCAATGTTCTATCTGCGCTCGCGCGGCATTCCGGAAGCCGAGGCGCGTTCGCTGCTGACCTGGACATTCGCCTTTGAGGTGCTGGAGAAGATTCGCCTCGAAGATGTGCGCGCCCGCGTCGCCAAGCGCCTGCTGCGCCAGTTGCCGGGCGGTGAACAGATCGAGGCGCTGCAATGAATTCGGCGACGAAGCCTTACGACCTCGAAGCGATCCGCGCGCAGTTTCCGATCCTCGCCGAGCGCATCCACGGCAAGCGTCTCGCCTATCTCGACAACGGCGCGACGACGCAGAAACCTGAAGCGGTATTGCAGGCGCTCGACCGCTACTACCGCACGCAGAACGCCAACGTCCATCGCGCAGTGCACGAACTCGCAGCGCGCGCGACGACTGCCTACGAAGGTGCGCGTGATCGCATCGCGAAGTTCCTCAACGCGCAGCGCGAGGAGATCGTGTTCACGCGCGGCACCACCGAAGGAATCAACCTCGTCGCGCGCAGTTACCTGCAGCCGCGCATCAAGGCCGGCGACGAAGTGCTCGTCACCGGCATGGAGCATCACTCGGACATCGTGCCCTGGCAGCTCGCCGGCGCGACCGTCGTTGCGGCGCCGGTGCTCGACGACGGCAGCCTCGACCTCGTCGCCTGGAAGCAGCTGCTTGGCCCGCGCACGCGCCTCGTCGCGATCGTGCAGGTCTCGAACTCGCTGGGCACGGTGAATCCGGTTGCTGAAATGATTGCCGAGGCACATGCGCGCGGCATTCCGGTGCTCGTCGATGGCGCCCAGGCCGTCGCCCATCTGCACGTCGACGTCAAGGCACTCGACGTGGATTTCTACGCGTTCTCCAGCCACAAGCTCTACGGACCGACCGGCTTCGGCGTGCTGTATGCGAAGCGTGAGCATCTCGAAGCGATGCAGCCGTGGCAGGGCGGCGGCGACATGATCCGCACCGTCGCCTTCGAGCAGAGCACATGGAACGACGTGCCATACAAGTTCGAGGCCGGCACACCCGACATGGCCGGCGCGATCGGCTGCGCCGCGGCGATCGACTGGCTCGAAGGTGTCGGTCTCGACGCGGTCGCCGCACACGAACACGCAGTGCTCGAGTACGCAACACGGCAGATGCAGACAGTGCCGAATCTACGCCTGATCGGCACCGCTGCGCACAAGGGCGGCATCCTGTCCTTCGTCATGGACGGCACGCACCCTGCCGACATCGGCAGCATCCTCGACATGGAAGGTGTTGCGATCCGCACCGGCCACCACTGCACGATGCCGCTGATGCAGCGCTTCGCAATCCCCGGCACGGCACGCGCTTCACTCGCCGCGTACAACGGCAACGATGACATCGACCAACTCGTTGCCGGGTTGCACAAGGTCAACAAACTCTTCGGCTGATCCCATGCTGAGCGCAGCGCTGGGCGTCAAGCTTTTCGCGGCGCCAATGCTGATTGGCCTCGCCAGTTTCGCCGGCAAGCGCTGGGGACCGAATGTCGCGGGACTGATGGGCGGATTGCCGCTGGTGGGCGCGCCGGTCGTGCTCGCCGTCTGGCTCAGTCACGGCGCAACCTACGCCGAGCCCGCTGCGCGCGCAGCGCCTGCTGGCCTGTGGGCCAACATCGTCTACATGCTCGTCGTCGGCTGGGTCAGCGCACGCTGGCGCTGGTATATCGCGATTCCCTTTGGCTGGCTGTGCTATCTGGGCGCGGCGCTGCTGATCGAAGCCAGCGGCCAGGCGCTGTCGCTGACCGCAGGTCTGGCTGCCCTTCCCGCGCTGTGGCTTGCCGCGCGCTACGTGCTGCCGATCCCGCAGACACTGCCCCCGCGTGCGCACTTGCCGCCGGTCGAACTGCTCGCGCGCGTCGCGGCGGCGGCGGTGCTGGTGCTGACGCTGACTGCGGTTTCGGGTCGTCTCGGCCCGCAACTGACCGGCATCCTGTCCGGTGCGCCGGTCGCGGCAGTGGTCATTCCTGCATTCACCTTCGCGGTTGCCGGCCGTGACGCGCTGCTGCTGACGCTGCGCGGCTTTCTGACCGGCCTGATGGGCTTCGGCGTGTTCTTCCTGATCCTCGGTCACACGATGGCGACGCTGGGGCTGCTCGCCTTCCTGCCGGCTTTGTTCGGCGGCCTCGCAATGGGCCTGATTGCGACCCGCGTTGCGCAACACCAGTTCGCCCGCGCGGCTCAGCGCGTCAAGAACTAGGCGCGGTTTTCAGCGGCCCTGGATCGGCTGCGCGAGTATCCACAGCCCGAAGGTCGTAAACAGCACCATCAGCAACAGCATCGGAATCTGACTCAGCAACGCGCGGCCACGTGTCGGAAACAGACGCAGTGCTTCGACATGGGCGATCCACACGCTGACGATGTGGCCGAACAGGATCAGGCCGACCTGCGTATGCCAGACCAGTCCGAGGTCCGGCAGAAACGGCGCGCGAAACAGTCCCGCCGTACCGAACAGATTCCAGCCGTAACCGAAAGGATCCGACAGCAGGCTGATGATCTTCACACCTTGCGTGAGGATCAGCGTGTAGTAGTGAGTGATGTGATAGACCAGCGCGATCGGCAGTAGCGAGTACGCAAAAGCCAGCGCCAGCTCGCGCAGGCTGCATGCGCTGCGGCCCAGCCATTTCGCAAGCGCGACGAACAGCAGATACACCGCCAGATACAGGAACGGCGACAGGATCAGACACAGGGTCTCGAAGGCCAGGTACCACGACCGCAGCTGGGGGTAGAGATGGATCGGCGGCCGACCGAACCACTGCGTGAAAAAGCCGCTGGCGTCACCCCAGAACAGCATGTACCACGCGCGCGTCACGCGCAGGCCATCGAAGGCGGTCGACGATAGCATGAACAGCACGAAGACCAGCAGGCTCAACGCTGCAGCGCGCTCTTGCAGCAGACCGGCAAACGGTGCGCGCAACTGCAGGCGCTGCCCCGGCACGTAGTCGATCGGCGCCATGCGCGCGGTCAGGTTGAGGAACACCGAGAAGAATTCGCCGTGGCGAAACCACGCTGTCGCACCGAACAACCACACCGCGACAAGATTCAGCACGGTGTAGGCACTGAGCCATTCCGCCAGTGAGAACGGACGCGTGAAACCGAACAGCTCTATCCAGATGAACAGCATGAACAGCCCGAGTGCCGGCCAGTACGCCAGCCACGGCGGGTACGCCACGCGGCCCTGCAGATAGCCGCACCAGACGCGACCGATCAGCTTCGCCAGTGTGTGCCAGGGATTGATCGCGGCATACAGATCACCGATCAGTGCCGTCAGATAGGCGAAGCCAAGCACAAACACGACCCAGAAGAAGGTCATGTTGAAATTGCGGTAAGGATCGCGGCTGCCGAGGAAGCCGGTGACCACGCATAACAGCAGGCACAGCAGCGCCAGGGCTTGCAGCAGACCACGCAGATGCAGGCGGCGCAGCGCGTTGAGCAGAGTGCTGCCAGAGAGATCGAAAGCCCTGACCTGGCGCTGCTCCCTGCCCGCGGTCGCGAAGAACGCCGCGATCAGGAACGACAGCAGCAGTGCTGCAGCAGCGCCGTAGGCATAGAGCCAGAACGGCACCGGCAGGTTGTAGATGCGACCGAAGGAATGCGCTGCTGCGCCGGTCGGCGCGAGGCCGACGGCGGCGAGCCACGCGATCCGCTGCTTCACCTCAGCGTGGCAGCACTTCGAGCACGCCGAGTTCGACGTGGGCGTGGTGCAGTTC
>JALYJV010000193.1 GCA_030775105.1 Pseudomonadota bacterium
ATCTCCTTCCAGAATATCGGCCGGATGCTGCTGCCCGCAGCCGTGCTCGCCGCGGGCCTTGGCTTCTGGGAACTCGTGGTGCGCGTCAATGACATCCAGCCTTACGTGCTGCCGAGCCCGTATGTCGTGTTTCAGACGCTGGTCGGCGATTGGCGGGTGCTGTCGGAATCGCTCGGCGTCACCCTGCTGACCACGCTGCAAGGTTTTATCGCCGCGGCCGTCGGCGGCGTCGCGCTGGCGCTGTTGTTCAATCAGTCGAAATGGCTGGAATATTCGCTGTTTCCCTATGCGGTGATCCTGCAGGTCACACCTGTCATCGCAATTGCGCCGTTATTGCTGATCTATCTGCCGCAGCAGACCGCGGTCATCGTCTGCGCCTGGATCGTCGGTTTCTTTCCGGTCCTGTCCAACACCACGCTCGGGCTGAATTCGGTGGACCGCAATCTGGCCGGGTTGTTTCAGCTCTACGGCGCGTCACGGCTGCAGACGCTGCGGTACCTGAAATTGCCGGCCGCGCTGCCGTATATTCTCGGCGGCTTGCGGATCGCGGGCGGCCTGTCGCTGATCGGCGCCGTGGTCGCCGAAATCGCGGCGGGCACCGCGGGCGCCGGCTCCGGGCTGGCGTTCCGGATCGCTGAATCCGGCTATCGCCTCAACATTCCCCGAATGTTCGCGGCGTTGCTGTTGCTGTCCGCGGCCGGGATTGTCATCTATGGGCTGCTGGCGCTAGTTTCGCATCTGGTATTACGGCGCTGGCATGAGAGCGCGCTTGGAAAGGAAAATTGATGGCTGCCGCGAATATTTCGTCCGAAAAGATCGATCTCCTGGTCTACGGACCGATCAGGCCGATCCTTGAAAACGGCTTCTCGGACCAGTTCGTCCTGCATATGGCGGAGAGCCGCGCTGACCTTGAGCGATTGACGCCCGACGTCGTGGCGAAAACCCGCGGCATGGCGGTGACCTATCACACGGTGCCGGCCAATGCCAAGGCGCTGTCGCATTTCCCCAAGCTCGAAATCATCGCGAGCTTCGGCGTCGGCTACGACCATGTCGATTCCGCCTATGCGCGTGAGCACAATATCGTCGTCACCAACACGCCCGACGTGCTGACCGAGGAGGTCGCCGACGTCGCGATGGGGCTTCTGATTTCGACCCTGCGCGAGTTCGTCAAGGCCGACCGCTATCTGCGCTCCGGCCTGTGGCAGACCCAGAACTATCCCTTGAGCGTCGGCTCGCTGCGCGACCGCAAGGTCGGGATCGTCGGCATGGGCCGCATCGGTCAGGCGATCGGACGCCGGTTGGAGGCTTCGCTTGTGCCGGTGTCCTATCACTCGCGCAATCCGTCCTCCGCCGTGTCCTACCAGCACTATCCCGATCTGATGGAAATGGCGAAGGCGGTGGACACGATGATCGTGATCGTGCCGGGCGGCGCCTCGACCGCAAAGATGATCAATGCCGACGTGCTGAAGGCGCTCGGTCCGCGTGGCGTCCTGATCAACGTCGCGCGCGGCTCCGTGGTCGACGAGCCGGCGCTGGTCGCGGCGCTGAAATCCGGCACCATTCTCGCGGCCGGCCTCGACGTGTTCGCCAACGAGCCGAGCGTGCCGGACGAGTTGAAGGCCATGCAAAATGTCGTGCTGTTGCCACATATCGGCTCAGCTTCGGTGGTAACGCGTAACGCCATGGATCAGCTTGTCGTCGACAATCTGAAAAACTGGTTTGCCGGCAAGGCGCCGTTGACGCCTGTTCCGGAAACTCCGGTGAAGGGGCGCTGATGTCGTCCGGGCGTTCGGGTATCACGGTGGCAGCGCTGACGGCGCTGCTCGCGCTTGCGCCGCAGGTCGCGGCGCAGGATGCCTCGACCCTGAAAAAGGACATGATCGGGCAGTGGGAGCTTGCCACCACCGAGCGCAGCAAGACCTGCGTCGTCACGCTGAAGGGCGATACGACGCCGCAGGGACTCAAGCTTGAGCTCGAGCCCGCCTGTCCAAAGGCGTTGCCGTTCACCAAGGACATCACAGCCTGGAACATCAAGGGGCTGGATATCGTGCGGATGCAGGATGCGGCAGGCCAGCCGGTGATCGACTTCACCGAAGTCGAGAGCGGCATTTTCGAAGGCCTGCGAACCGGCGAGGGCGTCTACATCCTGCAAAACCTCGCCGCTGCCCGCTCGCTCGCCAAGTCGATGGACCAGATG
>JALYJV010000194.1 GCA_030775105.1 Pseudomonadota bacterium
GGCCCGCCATGATGCCCGCTCATGAATCGAGCGGCCATGCTTGCGTAACCACACCAGAACCGTCGAGCGGCCCTGAATCCCGTACCGACGCTGCGCCTGCTTGAAGGTCAGATCGCCCCTTTCTACCTGGTCCACAACCGCCAATTTAAAGGCCATCGTGTAATCGCGTTGCGTCCGCTTAACCGCTGATTCCATTTGACTCTCCTTTTCAGTTTAGAAAAGGTGTCAACCTCGGTTAGGACGGGTCAGAGCCCACTAAAAAGCCCGGCATCGCCGGGCTTTCTGGTGCTGCCATTCGACTCAGCGCTTCGCCGTCTTGTTCTTCGGCCGCACGTACAGCACGAGGTTGTGCTCTTCAACGATATAGCCGTGCTTGTCCGCGATCTGGTGCTGCAACTTTTCGATTTCTTCAGACACAAACTCGATGACCTTGCCGGTTTCGAGGCAGACCATGTGGTCGTGGTGTGGGCCGCGGTCGAGTTCGAACACTGCGGAGCCGCCTTCGAAGTGATGGCGCTGGACGAGTCCGGCGGCTTCAAACTGGGTCAGGACGCGGTAGACGGTGGCCAGGCCAACGTCTTCGTTGAGGTCGATCAGCTTGCGGTAGATGTCTTCTGCGGAGAGATGCCGCATGTCACTGTTTTCCAGCAGCTCGAGAATCTTGAGCCGCGGCAGCGTTACCTTGAGGCCAGCATTGCGAAGGTCGGAGGTTTCCACGTCAGCGCCTTTGAGAGTGTTTCGGCTATTATCCTCGCTCCTTCAGACTGGGCAACCCGATGCGCGTCTTTGTCGTCCTCATTTGTGCCGTTTTGCTCGGCGGCTGCCAGATCATCTACAAGCTGCCGACCCGTCAGGGCAACGTTATCGAGCAGAAACAGCTCGATCAGCTCAAGGTCGGCATGACCCAGGAACAGGTCACCTATTTGCTCGGTACGCCGCTTGCAGCGAGCCCATTTCGCGCAGATCGCTGGGATTACGTCGGCTATTACAAGTCGCCGCGTGGTCAGGTTTCCAAGCGCGTGGTCACGCTGTACTTCGGCGCTGACCAGAAACTGAGCAAGATGGACGGCATCGAAAAGGCCTCCGCCGAACCGGAAATCGAGAATCCGGATCTCAAGACCGTCATCGAAGACGAGAAGAAGGACGCCAAAGAAGAAGCGCGCGAAGCCAGCGACGCCGAGCAGAAAACCGGCGTGGTCATCACCGATCCGCCGAAGTAAGAAACTTCTTCATCGAATCGCTCGAACCGGCCCGCCAAGGGCCGGTTTCGTTTCTGGGGTTCGCTACCGGCCTTTCCTGTCCCTGGCCGCGCGCAGCCGTCGCACTTCCTTCGGGTCGATCAGCAGCGGCCGGTAGATTTCGATGCGATCACCCGCGCTGACCACATCGTCCAGCGTCACGAGGTGATTCCAGCGCCCGACCTTGTTCTGCATGAGATCGATCTCGGGGAATCGCTGCAGGATGCCGGAGCGCTCGATCGCCTCACGCACCGTCGCACCGGCACTGAGCTCGACCTCAAGCATTGCCTGCTCCGACTGACTTGCGTAGACGACTTCCAGCCGGATCAGCTCCGCCCCACCCGAAGCTCCGCTCACACCGGCACGTTCCAGAAACCGACGAGGTAGTTGAGCAGCCCTGAGGCGTAGAGCAGGATCAGGATCAGGCCGATGCGCGCCGGATAACGCAGCGCGAAGAACCACGCACCGTAGAGCCAGCGATCACGCTCGCCCCACATCGCCCGCGTCAGATCGCGCGGCATGATGCTGACGACGAAGACGCAGACCATCAGCCCCGTTGCCGGGGCGAGCCAACTGGCAGTGATGAACTGCACCCAGCCGAAGAAATTGCGCCCCCACAGTTCGGCGTCCTGAAACACGCTGAACGACAGCAGCGTACCCAGGCCCAGATACCAGACGATCAGCGCGCCGGTCGCCGCCGCGAACACCCGCGTCATGCGCCAGCGGTCGATCATGTAGCGCGTCAGCGGTTCGAGCAGCGCGGTGGCCGAGCACAGGGTCACGATGAACATCAGCACGAAGAAAGTGACGCCGAACAGCGTCCCGGCAACGGTCGGCGGCAGGCTCTGCGGCAGCACCTGGAAGATCAAGGCGAGGCCCGGCACCGGCTTGAGCCCGGCCGAGAAGATCACGGTGAACAGCGCGACGCCGGACAGCACGCTGACCAGCACGTCGATCATGATCAGCATCAGCGCCATACGCTTGATCGGCGCATTCGTCGGCAGGTAAGCGCCCAGCCCCATGATCACGCCGAAGCCGAGGCTCATCGTGAAGAACGCCTGGTGGATCGCTTCCATCGCACCGCGCCAGCCGAGGCGGTCGAAGTCCGGCGTCAGCAGCCAGCGCATCGCCGGCCAGGGGTCCAGCGTGAAGATCGCATAGCCCACGAGCGCGAGGATCATCACACCCGCCGTCGGGATCAGGCGCATCGCGACGCGCTCGATGCCCTCGCGGAAGCCGTGCGCGACGATCACGCAGACCATCACCATGAACAGCGTGTGCCATGACAGGCAGCGTTCGGGGTCACGCGCCAGGTTGAGGAACACCTCCGTCGCCGCCGCATCCGACATGCCGGAAAACGCCCCGGTCGTCGTGCGGAACGCATACGCCATGCTCCAGCCGGCGATCACGCTGTAGTACGACAGGATCAGCACCGCACCGGTCAGCGCCATGCGGCCGATGAAGACCCAGATGCGCCGCGCCCTGGCCGTCTCGGCCAGACGCCGGAAGCCGGCAACCAGATCGTCACGCATCCAGCGCCCGATCATCAGTTCCGCCGCCAGCAGCGGTGCCGAGATCAGCAGCAGCGCGGTGATGTACACCCACAGGAAAGCACCGCCGCCGTACTCGCCCATCAGGTAGGGCACGCGCGTGAGGTTGCTGATACCGACCGTTGCGCCGGCCGCAACCACCATGAAGCTGCTCGACGAGCTCCAGGTTCCGTGGCTGCTTTCGCGGATATTCATGCCCGGCTCCAGCGGTACGCTTCAACCGTCATGCGGTCTGTCTTCCTTATTGTTGTCCACACGGCGCCGTATCAGGCAAGCCCTTGCGTACTAGTCTAGCCGCCACAACCTATAATTTGACCATGAGCAAGAAAGACAACGGCAAGTCCGACCACAAGGATGGCGAAAAAGCGGGCCCGCGCTTGATCGCGGTCAACCGCCGTGCGCGCTTCGACTATTTCATCGAAGACGACTATGAAGCCGGCGTCATGCTCCAGGGCTGGGAGGTCAAAGCCCTGCGTGCCGGCCGTGCCCAGGTCGCCGAAGCCTATGTGGTCCTCAAGAACGGCGAAGCCTTCCTCATCGGCGCGCACATCACGCCACTCAAGCAGACCTGCACCCACGAGATTGCCGACGCCACGCGCACGCGCAAGCTGCTGCTGCACTTCCGCGAACTCGCCAGCCTGATCGGCAAGGTCGAGCGCGCCGGCTACACGCTCGTCCCGCTCGACCTGCACTGGTCACACGGCCGCGCCAAGCTCCAGATCGGCCTCGGCAAGGGCAAGAAGAACCACGACAAGCGCGCGGACATCAAGGAAAAGGACTGGGAGCGGCAGAAAGGCCGCATCATGCGCCACGCCTCGTAACAAGCCTCTGCGCAGTTCCTTCTCCCCTCGCGAGGGGAGAGTGCGAGCGGGACTCGCACGCGCAAAGCGCCGGATGAGGGCCGACCGTAGCCCGGATGCAATCCGGGGCACTCGGCTTCCAGAGCGCATAGGCCCCGGATTTCATCCGGGCCTCGGTACTCCAGACGGAACCAATCCCCTTCGTGGTAGTCTTATGACGTACCTCGGGGATGACATGGCTTCGACGGTGACTGGAAATTTAACGTGCATGCCGAGGTGCGGATGGCCCTCGTAAAACTCTTCCGCAACCAAGCTAGTTGCGAACGACTCCAACTACGCCCTCGCCGCCTAAATCCGGCGAGCGTCTGACCAGACGGTGTTGATGCCCCTGAATCAGATGTCGACTCTCATCAACTCGCATTGAAGCCCGCCCTTGGCCGATTTGCTAAAACCTTAAGGGGATAAGCGACGGCGTTCCGTGCCCATCCGGGAACCGAAGTCGAAAATTAAAGATTGGGCTACGCATGTAGATCGAAGAACGGAAGGTTGTCGGACGCGGGTTCGATTCCCGCCATCTCCACCAATTAAGGGTCCATAGCGACCCAACAATGTCCACTAACCCCGTTTAATAGCGGGGTTTTTATTGCCTGCCATCCATAAAAGCCCAGGAAAGTCCGCTGACATCCGGGTATGCACATGCACATGTCAACAGAAGCGTTGCGCGCCGCCCATCTCTCGGCCTGCAGATTGGCCCATCAATCAGGCAGATAGCGAATTCCATGTCGCTTCGCTTCAGTTCTTATTAGCGAAGCATCTAAACTGCGCGCCTCACAGAACTCGGCGAGATCGGCAATTAGCTTTGACCAGCTTGGCAACCCTGACCATTGGGATATCCCAGCGCCGATAAACAAAACCGCGTCGGGCTCCGCCAAGATTTTCTTTAGTTGCCTCACGCTGCCCCCAAGGTTTAAAGCGGCATCCCTCCGCTGATCGGGGACTAGATCACAGGACTCACTGTAATATCAATTTCGTGAGTTAGAAGCTGCTTTCTGTGCCTGCTCCGATTCTTTTGATACTTACTCAGGGCGTGCTCGCAATGGCAGGGGCGAATATATGGAATGGACACGGTCGTGGCGAATCCCTGCGCTGACGCTCGGCATCGCGGCCTTGCTGCTGCGAGCCGCATTTGTCTCCAGCGATCTGGACCCGCAAGGCGTGGAAGTGTTGCGCGTTACGGTGAGTCACGAGTACCGCAGCTACCAATTCGCACGCACGGACCTCGATCGCGAGAGCCGGGAAACGCTGGTCGAAAACGCAGGGCAGGTCAGCTTCCGTAAGCTCAGTGCTCGCTACGACGGTGAGCGGGTTGTTGTGCGTGCCAAGATCGAACCGAACCCGGCGATGCCGCCGGGCGATCCGCCGGTGCGCTACTTCAACCTCGAGCACAACCTCGTCACAGGCTGGGTTTACGCCTCACGGTCGACTGCCCTGAGCTACTACACGGCGATCATTCCGCTGATGTGACCCGCATCTGCTACAGATTTTCCTAACGCAGATCACTGATGATCTGCGGCAGATCAACCGTCGTGCGAATACCGGGCGCTGCAGCGCAGACGTAAGCGATCGCATTAACGGCGCGGTGCGCGGTGAGGCCGGGTGACACCAACGGCCACTGTTCGGCGGACACCGGGAAGCGGATATCGATGTCCATCGGCACGTCACCCGACATCTCGACACGCCAGCCATCGGTGCGCAGCTTCCAGTCGGCGTCGATGTCGGTCGTGCAATACCAGTTGGCAGTGAACGTCATCAGCTTCTCGCCCTTGTACAGACCGCTGACCGTCGCGCGCTGGGCAGCGACGGTGCCGGCTTCGATGACACCGGCGGCGAGTTGCGTGCGTTTGCTGGCGAGTGCGACGTCGCCGTGTGCTTCGACGGTATCGAAGGACAGGCCCATCGCCTCGGCGACCAGTTGCAGCGAGGGCGCAAACGACTGGCGCAGGTGATGCGCGCGACCTGCGTCGCGGCGCGGGTCCGGCGCCTGGCCGAAGCCCATGATCTGGAACAGCAGCTCGGGCGAGTTGCGCGGCGCGAGGTTGGCGTATTCGCTGATCTGCAGATGATCGAGACGCCGCAGCATCGAGGTCAGCACCAGCGGCAGGGCCTCGGTGATGAAGCCGGGGCTGCTGCCTGTCGCGTGGATCGAGGTGCCGCCCTTTGTGCAGGCGTCTTCGATGCGCTGACGCGTCGGCGCATCGAGACCGGCCGGATTGTTGATCTCGGTGCGCGTCGTCACGATGTTCTTGCCCGATGCCAGAATCCGGCACACATCGTCGACATTGAAACCCTGCTGCATGTACAGCACGCAGTCGGCTTCGAGCTTGAGAATCTCTTCGATGTCCCGCGTCGCCTTGATCCCGGTAGGGCCAAGACCGCAGAACGAGCCGGCGTCCTTGCCGTGCTTGGCTTCGGAGTGGACGTAGAGCCCGACGAGCTGCATCGCCGGATGCTCGATGACCGAGCGCAATGAACGGGTGCCGATGTTGCCGGTCGCCCACTGCACAACGCGAAGCTTTTTATCGGAATGCTTGCTCATCGATCTCCTCAGCTGGCCAGCCTGCGCGCGGCCAGCTCGCGCAGCTCGGCGGTCTTGATCTTGTTGGATGCGGTCATCGTGAGGTCGGATTCCTCGATGAACAGCACGCGGCGCGGCACCTTGTAGCTCGACAGCCGCTCGGAGGCGAAACCGCGCACGACGCGCTCGTCGAATTGGGCGCCTTCGTCGGCGACGATGCAGGCGACGACCATCTCGCCCAGCGTGTCGTGCGGCACGCCGACCGTTGCTGCGATCTTGATGCCGGGGCACTGCATGAGGACTTCATTGATCTCCAGCGGCGAGACGTTGGCGCCGCCGGTCTTGATGATGTCGTTGAGGCGGCCCTGCCAGTGCAGGCGCCCTTCGTCATCGATGAAGCCGCCATCGCCAGTGCGGAAGAACCCTTCCTCGTCGAAGGTCTGCTCGGCGGCAACGCGCAGGTAGCCCGGCATCAGCGTCGGCCCCTTGACCGCGATCTCGCCCGCTTCGCCACGCGGCACGACCTGCCCGCTCAGCGGATTGACGACGCGGATGGTGTTTCCGGGCAGTGCGATGCCGTTGTTGCCGTCGCACAGCGATCGTGGCGTACCGTTCGGGTACACCGTGACCAGCGTGAAGGTTTCAGTGCTGCCATAGGCCGACACCGGCTCCTGCCAGTCGCAGTTCACCGTCGGATGCGTGCGCAGCGCCGCGGTCTCGCCGACGTAGCGCAGCGACGACAGATCAGCCGCCTGCCAGCCCGGATCCTCGACCAGCCTGATCCACTGATGCGGCCAGGCGATCGGCAGCGTCACCTTTTCCACCTGCATCAGGCGCAGCGCTTCACCGGCAAGGAACGCACTTTGCAGAATGAGGCAGCCGCCGGAGGCGAAGGTGGCGCCCAGCGCCATCGCAAAATTGCCGGACCAGAAGAAGCCGTTGGCAGTCCAGCTGCGCACGTCGTCGGCCAGACCGAAGAAGCGCGGCCAGCGCCAGCACTGGATTGCGGCGGCGCGATGCGTCTGCAGGATCGCTTTCGGTTTCGCGGTGGAGCCCGAGGAGAAGAACACGAAGCCGCGATCGGTCGGTGCGACTTCGGCACTCATCGCCTCGACCAGCGCGGCCGGCGCGAGTGGTCCATTGCGCAGGAAGTCGTCCCAGGTTTCGATCACGCCCGACGCGGGCGCGGTGCCGACGCAGATCGCGCGGCGCAGGAACGGCAGGCGCTGCGACTGCACGAGGCCCTCGGCAGTCGTCGCAAGCTCGGGGCAGATC
>JALYJV010000195.1 GCA_030775105.1 Pseudomonadota bacterium
TGACATTCCACCCCCTGCTGAGCACGCCATCCGGGCGCGCTGCTTTGTCAGAAATGCTCGAAATAGCTGGGCTATTCCTGCGCTTTCTTCGCGCATCGCATCCCGGCTGACGCACTCATCAGGGTGCGAAGTCACGGGTTCAGTGGACTAGGTCTCAAACCGCCAAGGCCTTCAGCAGCCCGCACAACTCAGCCCGCGTCTTGGCCGGCGGCACGCCCATGTCCCGCAGTTCGCCTTCGACATGGGCATCGACGAGGCGCTCGAACTGGAACAGCTTGAGCGCAACGGCATCAAAGCTGCGCTTGTCCAGCGCGGCCCAGTTCAGCAGCTTCTGCACCTGGCGTTTACGGCTTGCTGCACGCGCTTCGCGCACCGGCGTCAGCTCCACCGCGAGCTGGTGCAGGCTGCGACGAAAGATCAACGTCGCCTGATGATGGGCGATCACCGCGTCGACAATGGCTTCGGCCTTGGCTTGGGATTCGATCAGTCCTTCGAGCATCGACCATTCATCACTTTCCCAGGCTGCGTAGGCGGCGACGAAGACCGTGACCTTGTCGCTGAACCAGCGGTAGAAGGTTTGCGGCGCAAAACCGGCGCGGCGCGCGATCTTGTTGGTATCGGTGCTGCCAAATCCGACGTCCATGAACTCGGCCAGGGCTGCGCGGATGATGCGCTCGCGGGTGCTCGGTGGTTCGACCGGTACTGCGGGTGCGGCCTTGCTGCGTGTCGTTGATCGTGGGCTCATTGCGGGTCCGGCTTGCGGCTGGGGCGGGATGTGATGTTAGTATCACTTGCATCGTGATAGATATATCACTCATTTGGATATGACAATGATCTCGACCGAGCAGACCGGCGTTCCAGCGGGTTCGATGATGCTGGACGTCGACGGTGTGCAACTCGCCGTGTGTCGCGAGGGCGACGGCCAAGCCGTGATCTGCCTGCATGCGATTGGCCATGGCGGCGGCGACTTTGCCGGCTTCACTACAGCGTTCCGGTCGCAGTTCGAGATCGTCCGCATCGACTGGCCGGGCCAAGGCCGCTCGGGCCCGGATACACATCCGGCATCGGCGGCACGCTATGCGCAGTTGCTCGGTGGCGTTGTCGATCAGCTCGGAATCACTGCGCCGATCCTCGTCGGCAATTCGATCGGCGGCGCGGCGGCGATCCTGCACGCCAGGCAGCGGCCGGTGCGGGCGCTGGTGCTGTGTGACACCGGTGGTCTCGTCAGGGTCTCGGCAATCGTTCGCGCGACCTGCGCGTGTTTTGTCGCCTTCTTCAGCGCCGGTGAGCGCAAGGCGCGCTGGTTTGGTTGGGCGTTTGCGCTGTACTACAGATACCTCGTGCTGCCCCGGCCGGCAGCGGTCGAGCAGCGCGAACGCATCATCCATTCCGGACCAGTGATCGCCCGCATCCTGCGCGAAGCCTGGCAGTCGTTTGGCAAGCCCGATGCCGATCTGCGCGCGCAGGCGGAAGCGCTGGACCTGCCGATCTGGCTGGCCTGGGCGAAATCGGATCGGGTCATCCCGCTGCTGATGTGCATGCCGAGCATCCGGCGCATGAAGCGTGCGCGAGTGACGAAGTTTCGCGGTGGCCACTCGGCATTTCTCGAAGACCCGGAGGCCTTCAATGCCGGCTTTCGCGAGTTTGTCGATGCGATCAATTCGCCAGGTGCGGCGCTATAGTTCGGCGGCACACGACGTGTTCCACAGCCGAGCCTTCGAACATGAGCTACGTCCTCTATTACAGTCCTGGCACCGCCAGCATGTGCGTGCACTGGATGCTGATCGAGATGGGTCTTCCGTTCGAGGCGCGTCTGGTCGACATCGACCGCGACGAGCAGTGCGATCCGGCGTACCTGCGTCTCAATCCTGCCGGCCGGGTGCCGACCCTGATCGTCGACGGCGTGCCGCGCGGTGAATCCGCGGCGCTGCTGATGCTGCTGGCCGAGCGTCATCCTGAGGCGAAGCTCGCACCGGCAGTGGGTTCGGCAGAACGTGCCGAGTGGCTGCAATGGATGGTCTATCTGGCGAACACGCTGCTGCCGGCGATGCGCGACTGGTTCTATGCCGAGAAGGATGGAGATCCGAACGATGCCGCTGCAGTGAAGGCCCTCGCGCGCAAGCGTATCGAAGGGGCGTACGCGAAGCTCGATATGCAGCTGGCCGACGGCCGGGGCTATCTGGTCGGTGGCCGACTCGGCACGGTTGATCTGCTCGCAACCATGCTGATGCGCTGGTCGCGCAACATGCCGAAACCGGCAACGACCTGGCAGCATCTCGCGGCGTACGTGCAGCACATGCGCGCCCTGCCATCTTTCATCGAGATGAATCGCCGTGAAGGGCTCAAGGACTGGCAGAACGCCACGGCCCAGAACCCCGGAAGCGGCTTGGCGCGTTAAAGCTATCGTGGCGCGTAAACCCATTGAACAAACTGCTGTGACGAAATAACGTCGCAGGCAAGGCGTTGGTCTCACGACGCCATTCGTTGATCGATGCCGCTGCAACGGCGGCTGCGGGCTCGGGGGAGCCAGACATCATGCGCGCACTGCGTCAATCGGCGCTCGTCGTATCCATGCTGGTGGCATTGCTGGCCGGCTGTTCTCACAGTGTCGACGTTGTCGACGGTGGCCCTGCGACACCGGCGCCATCCGCCACGCCGGCACCAACGCCGACGGCGAGTCCGGACCCGGCGCCCACCGATGCCGAACTGCTGCCTGCAGCGCTCGATGCATCGATGCGCGGCTGCGATCTGCTCGATCCGGCGAACTGCCTGTATCCGTTTCCCAACGACCATTTCACGGTAGCGGCTGCAGAAGGCAGCATCCAGTCTGTCGCGCGCGGCGGCACCGGTCAGCGCGTGAACCTGCAGCTGACTGCGACACCGCGCAATGTCGTCGGCCTACCGGTGAATCCGGCCGAATGGAATCGCAACGACGGCTTCTCGCCGGGCGCATTGCTGATGACCTATGTGCCTGAGCTGTCGCTGACCGCGACGTTCGATCTGCCTGCCGGGCAGATCGGCATCGCCAATCCTGCGCTGTCGCTGCAGCCGGACGCGCCGATTCTGGTGCTCGAAGTGCCGCAGGCGCCGGAAACGGTGCCGACGCCGCATCTGGTGTTCAGCGAGCTCGATGCGACGGCAGGCACGCTGCTGCAGAACCACGGCGAGTTCCAGGGCATTCCGCTGCCGGAGTTCATGATCCCGAGCCCGAATCCGCGCGCGGCCTTGCTGATCCGCCCGGCGAAGAACTTCAGCGAAGGCCGGCGCTATGTCGTCGTGCTGCGCAATCTCAAGGACGAACAAGGCAACCCGCTGACGGCGCAGGCCGGCTTCCGCAGCTGCCGCGATCAGCATGAGTCGGCGCTGCCGCAAGTCACTGCGCGCTGCGAAGAACTCGAAGCCAATGTATTCCCGGTCCTCGAAGCCGCCGGCATCGCGCGCAGCAGCGTCTATCTCGCCTGGGATTTCACGGTCGCGAGTACGCAGAGCCAGATCGGTCGTCTGCGCCACATGCGTGATGGCGCGTTCGCGACGCTTGCACTGACGCCGGAGGCTGATTGCCTGAGCCACCGCGATGACACGCCTTGCGCTGCGCCGCAGTTCACGGTCGACAGTGTCACTGCTGATCCGCGCGAGGGCATCGTCAAGCGCATCGAAGGCACGATCACGGTGCCGAGCTATGTCGTGATCGCCGACCCGTCACCGGCGGAATATCCGCAGCTTGCGGATATCCTGAACACCGCCTGCGACCAGTTGCCCGACGCCGCTGGTGCAGCATGCGATCTGCTGGAAACCGTCGGTGGCCTGGTGGCAAGTGGCAGCCTGCCGCCGAATCGCCTGTACTACGCACCGACCGGCGGCACCGCGGACGCCAGCAATTTCGACGATCCGCTCGGCATTCGTTACGGCGATGGCCTGCCGGATCGTCTGCCGGGTCCATCACCGCTGGGCGGCACGATGACCACGCGCTACCTGTGCCAGATTCCGGCGCAGGCCACGCCGGACCATCCGGCACGTGCGGGTATCTACGGCCACGGTCTGCTCGATTCGCGTCTGGCAGTGAACTACGACGGCGTGCCGGATCTGTCGCGCGAGTTCAACTATCTGTTCTGCGCGGTCGACTTCTTCGGCTTTGCGACTGGCGATCTGCCGAACGTGCTGACCTCGTTGCTCGATCTGTCGCTGTTCCCGGTGGTGCCGGATGCTTCGCAGCAGGGCATGGTCAACTTCATGTTCCTGACGCGCCTGCTGCGTCATCCGCAGGGCTTCGCATCGAATCCCGAATTCCAGGGTGCGGATGGCCGGCCGCTGTTCGATCGCAGCGAAGTGTTCTACGACGGCAATTCGCAGGGCGGCATCCTCGGCGGCGTGCTGATGGCGGCTGATCGCGATCTGCATCGTGGTGTGCTCGGCTCGCTCGGCATGAACTATTCGACGCTGCTCAATCGCAGCAAGGATTTCGACCAGTACGCCATCGTGCTCTACGCCGCGTATCAGGATTCTCTGGATCGCCAGCTGCTGTTTTCGATGATGCAGATGCTGTGGGACCGTTCCGAGAACGATGGCTATGCCGCGCATCTGAGCGACAACAGCGCGTTCGGCGGCGCGCCGAAGATCGTCAAGCTCGATCCGCAGTTCGGCGATCAGCAGGTGACGTCATGGTCGGCTGAAGTGATGGCACGGACACTGGGCATTCCCGCCGACTTCACGATGAATGATCGTGTTGCCGCGAATCTCGGTAGCGCGGCACGCCATCCGGATGTCGTGCGCGGCTTCGGCTTGCCAGCGCTGGACTATGCCAATGACGAACAGACCCGCGGCGGTGCCCTGATCATGTGGGACGACGAGCGCAGTGCAATTCCACCGACAGAAAACCTGCCGCCGCGTCCGGAGCCGCCGCTCGATCGCGATCCGCATGATGACTCGGCGAAGAAGTTGTCCGGGCGCTGTCAGAAAGCGCATTTCCTGCGTCAGGATGGCCGCCTGATTGATGTGCTGGGGGTCGAATTCGACGCCGCGGCGTGTCCGGAGATTCCGCCGCCGTTACCGACGGTTGCAGTACCGGGTTAGTCTTCGACGCGCAGGGTCAGGCTCACCGCTTCGATCGCCGAGCCCTTGATGCGCAGTACGCGCGCTCTGTAGTCGGCAATGTCGACTTCGTCGCCAACCTGCGGGACATGGCCGAGGCGTTCCATCAGCAGGCCGGCAACGGTACTGAGGGTTTTCGATTCGGGGACTTCGACGCCGAGCTCGCGCTCCAGCATGAACAGCGGTGTGTCGCCGCGCACCAGCATGCTGCCGTCATCCATGCGCTGCGGCTCGCGCCGATTGCGCAGCTTGCGTCCGGGTTCGTGCTCGTCAACGATCTCGCCGAAGATGGCTTCGAGCACATCTTCCATCGTCACGAATCCGACGACCTGATGTTCCTCGTCTTCGACGATTGCGAGGTGCGGCGCGCCGAGGCGGAACTGGCGCAGCAGGGTACTGATCTGGAAATCTTCCGAAACCCGCTCCAGCGGCAGCAGATGCCGACGCAGGCGCGCGTCGTAACCCGGGCCATCGATCTCGAAAGCAATGTCCTTGTAGTGCAGTACACCGAGGATCTCGCCGGTCACCGTATCGATGTACGGGTAACGGCTGTAGCGGTGGGTCTGCAGATGGCGGCGGACTTCCTCGGCATTGTCGCCGGTGCCGATGCAGATCAGATCGCGGAAGTGATGCATGACGTCACTGGCGTGCAGCTGCGGCAGCTCCAGGGTATGCGCGAGCATCCGGTTCATTTCCGAGACCTGCGGCGTCTGCGGTTCGCTGGCCGAATGCGACATGCGCAGGATCATCCGCAGCTCGTCCAGCGTGTACGGCGTTTCGTGATCGTGACCGGACTCGGTGACGAGGCCGAACAGGCGCAGGACGCGGTTGGCGCTGTCATTGAGCACCCAGATGAACGGGTACATCGCCCAGTAGAACAGGAACAGCGGAGCGGCGGTCCATAGCGACATCGCCTCCGGCTTGCGCAGCGCGGCGGACTTGGGTGCAAGTTCGCCGAGGACGATATGCAGATACGAAATCGTTGCGAAGGCGACAACGAAGGCGATCTGGTGCACGGTCTCAGGATCGTCATCGAACCCCAGCGCCTGCAGCGGCAGTTCAAGCAGGTGGGCAAATGCGGGTTCACCGATCCAACCCAGACCAAGCGACGCGAGGGTGATGCCGAGCTGGCAGGCGGAAAGATAGGAGTCGAGATTGCGGTGCACTGTCGCCAGCAGGCGTCCGCGAACGCCATGCAGGCGACTGAGTTCGGCAACGCGCGTGTGCCGCAGTTTGACGATCGCAAACTCGGCAGCGACGAAGAAACCGTTGAGAAGAACCAGGAACAGCGCAAACAGCAACAGCCAAGCGTTGGAAGAACTCATGCTCTCAGGAGTGGAATGGGGCTCGGAAGGCCCCGCCGCATAGGCTACACGGAACGTCGCCTAGCGTCGCTTGAGCACCCAGCAGTGAAGGCAGGCCAACCTAGCCTTCGGAGAGCACTCCAGCGGCCCTCAGTCGCTACGGCTCACAGATTGGGCTGGAGCCGCGAGCGTCTTTGGCCGCGCAGTCTTTCTGCGTTCTCCTCAGCACGCGCGAGCATCACCCGCAGCAGCCAAGCCGCGCCGCCCATCAGTGTCAGCAGCAGCAGCACTCGCAGATCGAACGCGCCGCCGCCGCTGGATTCGGCTTTGGTCGGCGTGTCCGGATTGCTGGTGCCGCCGCCTGGATTGCTGGAGGTCGGCGCGTAGAGCTTTGCGAGGCCGGCGATGTCGTCGGAGGCGAGCGAAGCCCCACGTCCGTCGGCGTGCAGGGTCGGGCGCATCAGGGCATTGTCCGCAGCGGTGCCCGGAGTACAGATCGCGAGCAGGCCTTCACCGCAAGAATGACCCAGGCCAAGGACATGGCCGAGTTCATGAGCGAGGAGTTCGGCCGCATTTTCGTTGCGGCGTCCGCTGAAGAGGCAGGAGATGCCATCCTGCACGACGATATCGCCTTCGGTGATGACGCCGTAGGTCTGACCGTTGAATTCACGTGTGCCGAGGCTGCGCCACTTGCCGTAGGCACCGAGGCCGCCGAGCAGACAGTCGAAGGTGCCAAGCAGTTCATTGTTCGGATCATTGAACAGAACCTGGTTGATGCCATCGGCAACGTCGAGTCCGGCTGAAGAAGAACTGATGCCGCTGTAGGCCAGCGAAACCGTGCTGCCGGGCGCGTCGTTCCAGGCGTCGATCGCATCTATCAGATCGTTGTTGCCAAAGGTACCGGCTCCACTGTCGTTGGCGTATACCGGCACGCTTTGATTGTTTTGGAACTGGAACCAGCGCACGTTGGGTATCGTCAGCTGATATTTGCCGCCCGAAGCGAGATCGCTGTCCGACCAATAGGTGTTGTCGCCGCTGCGACCCAGTGCACGTTCACGCACCCAGTCGGTGAAACGCCGGGCATTGCGGTGACGATTGCGTTCACGGGTTTCGCCGGAAGCTTCGATGGCCTCGGCCTGTTCGAGATCCTGTGTCAGTACCGACTCGTTCTCGGTGTCGCGGCGAACGCGGAACACGCCGAGCAACAACTGGCTCGGGCTGTAGCTGCGGTCGGCGCGCCGATTGAGGAACAGCAGCACTGGCTCATCGCTCGCAAAGCGCGGCATCCCGGGGATGATCAGCGCGCCACGTGCACTCTGGTCGAATGCGCCGGGAAGCCGGATGTCGAGTTCGCCTTCGGGAATCGTGCCCTTGAGCACTTCGTCCGGCTGCAGCCGGTAGCTGGTTTCATCGAGCTCACGGCCGGCCGCACCGCGCGCTTCCACGATCTTGCCGCTGACGACGACGTCGGCTGTTTCAAACAGGGCTTCGTCGCTCATCGGCACGTAGCTCATTGCCATGGCCGAGCTGATCGGGATCACGGCAAGCGCCAACCCACTCAGGGCGCGCTGCAGGATGGAGGATTTGGCAGCAGGGCGGTGGTCACGGCTCACGGATAAACTCGCGATGGAGGGGGACGGACGCAGCTTATGGCGGCTTCATTGTCCCTTCATCAAGGAAATTCCAGACGCACGAAATTAGCCGCCGAGCGGTCAGGCGCACCCCGACCGCGCGGTCAGCGAGGCGCTGGGCCGGTGCGCCGCAATGTGGCGAAAATAAGGCCCAGCATCAGCGCGAGCCATCCCATCGCGCCGCCGCCGCTGGCGTCACCAGCGGATGCACTCGCTGAAGGCGTGTCGATCTTGCCCGCCACGCAGTCCGCGCGGATGTCTTCGCTCTGGTGCGCCTTGCCGCCGCGGTCACGATAGTCGCGACCGGCGCGGTTGTAGACGCTGTAGCGCGAGCACCAGCTGGCATCGTCGAGCAGGCGTGCATCGGCATCCGCGTAGCCGGGTTCGCCCGGCTGCTTGAGCCAGCGATCGAGCCAGGCCAGTGAGTAGTGCACGATCATCGGCTGCGCCCAGCCGCCTTCGCAGACGCCGGTCGAAATGTCCGGGCACCACGCACTCGCTGGAAAGCCCGGCAACAGGCTCCAGTCGAAATGCGTACTGCCGGCGACGGTGACCTGATAGACCGGCACATCCGCCTCGACCCAGCCGCGATACGCCGCCTTGTCGGCTTCCGGATCCGGCGGCGTGACATGCGGCGGCGCGGCGACCAGGTATTCGCTGGTCTGGCCCATCGCCGGCACGCGCGGTGGCGTGTCGGTGCTGTACTGCAACGAATCCCAGGCGACGATGACGTCGATCGGATTGCCGCCATGGGCATCCGGAAACGCGAAGCGATCACCCGGAAAACCCTGCGCAGCAGACACGCCAAAGGCCCCGGCGGAGTGACCAGTGACGCCGAGACGGTCGGCATCAATGCGATCGTAGAACGGATTGAACGCAGTGACTTCGGTTGGGTAGGTGCCTTCGCAAGTCACGTTGTTCGGGTACGGCGCGACCGGTGTCGAGCGGAAGAAATCGACGATGTGGGTGAAGCCGTCGCTGAACACCGCGGTATTGAAGTTGCCGCCTTGCTGAAGCGTCGGTGTCTGCAGATCGGAACGACCCTGGCCGCGCGGATCGAAGGTCATCACGATGTAGCCGGCGCGCACCAGTGGTTGCGCCATCCACCAGTACAGCGTTTCGCTGGCCTGGATCGAACCGTTCTGGATCACGACGCCGGGCAGGCGATCGCCCGGCTTTGCATTGCGTGGCGCCCACACGCGGCCGGAGATGCGCGCGCAGCCGTCGTCGTAGAACACCACCGGAATAACTTCGGCTTCCTGCTCGTAGAAGGTGCGGCCGTTCGCACCATTGGCATCCGGGTAGCGTGTGGGATCGCCGGTCGCGACCGCGCCCCAGGTTGCGGCCACGGGAGTGACCGCTGTGTTGCCGGACAGCGGCGAAAGCCAGCTGGGATCGGTGAGTGCGCGCTGCAGCCAGTCGAGATGATTGGTGTTGCCGCGCAACGTCCAGATCAGAAGGTAGTCGGGCTGCAGCGCGAGTTCGGCATCGGCTTCCAGCACATGTGCGTAGTTCGCTGTTTCGCGTGCGAGCCATTCGGGGGTGTTCGCCTCGGGGCCTTCCGGGATCGCAGAGGCGGTGCAGGGCAGCAGCGTCGCGCAGACAAAGAGGGCGATACGCAAGGTGGGGCGCTTCATGCGATGGACGATCCGGGCGTGGTGGAGAACCGGATTGTCAGGCCGTCAATTTTGTTGCGCAATGGGGCTTCAGATCTTTGGGATTTTCCGAAATGTACCGGCCATGACCGCCTGAGCGGTGCAGCAGAGGGCAGCACTCACCCGAGGCTGATTTGGACATGCCAAAAGTCGGCGCCGGGTGATGCCGTCGGACGCCTGGAGAAGGTTATCCCGTAGGGCAGAAGCGATGTCAGGCGCCCTTTGCGGCGTTCGGCTACAGTCCCGCGTGATTGCGGCGCCCACATTCCACTGGCTGGTTCAGATTCGCCAGGATATGCGCCTCCAATTGCGCGTCGAGACCGCACCATTTGGGATTCCTGTGCGCCCAATGTCCATACAGCGTGACCGATACGATCAATCCCAACAGCGAGGCGATTGCCGCCCATATAGCGAGAGCCATCATTTGTGATTCCCCTGTTCAGCAATGTGTGTATTTCGTTCCTCCGTTGCTGAGCCATTCCTGAATCCTTGCGAATTCGCTGACCGCACCCTGAACGAGGACTTATGCGGTCAAATTGACAGGACATCCGCAGGAGTTGGCGGATGGGACACCGGATACTGAAGTCAGCCTGCTGCGTTATCGCCGGTCTTAACAAAGACGGTTTTTGATAGCGACACGGGGCCTGTCTTTTTGCTGGCGGTCGCCCTATTTGTTACGTTTCCGGTTAGTACGTTCGAACGCTCAGGAGGCAGGTACCACATGGAAGGGACTTTCACCCCCGCACTGGTTGTGCTTTCCCTCGTCGTCGCGATGCTCGCGTCTTACACGGCGCTCGAACTCGTCGGGCGAGTCAGTCAGAAGCAAGGCACCAGTTCAAGAGTCTGGGTGGTCGGCGGAGCAGTGGCGATGGGTGCTGGCATCTGGTCGATGCATTTCATCGGCATGCTGGCGTTTCACCTGCCAATCCCAGTGGCGTATGACGTCGCGATCACAGGCTTGTCCCTGGTCATTGCCGTCCTGGCATCAGGACTCGCCCTGTTCGTGGTCGGCCGGGCTGCCATGAGCGGCTGGAGCTTTGTGGTGGGTGCGATCCTGATGGGCATCGGCATTACCACGATGCATTACACGGGGATGTACGCGATGCGGATGTCACCGCCGATCGAGTACGACCCACTTCTGTTCGTCGCATCGATTGCCATTGCGATTGCCGCCTCATTCGCAGCGCTGTGGATCTCATTTCAACTCAGGCACGAGTCTTTCGGCGTCGCGCTACTCCTGAAGCTGGGCAGCGCAATGCTGATGGGGCTGGCGATTACCGGGATGCATTACACCGGCATGGCGGCTGCACAGTTCGCCCCCGACAGTTTCTGCCTGAACGCGACATCCGATGGCATGAGCAACACCGCGCTGGCGGTCACCGTTGGCGTCGCCACCTTCTGCATCCTGATCATCGCGCTGGGGGTCTCGGCACTCGATGCCAACTTTGCAACGCAGCTCGCGCGTGCCCTCCAGGCGACCAACAGGGAGTTGAGCGCGCTGGCGCTGTACGACTCCCTGACGGGACTGCCGAACCGATTACTGCTGGAAGACCGGATGGGAGAGGCGGTATCGCATGCCGATCGTAGCCAGGACTACTTCGCGTTGCTGTTTGTCGACCTGGACCGGTTCAAACCCGTCAATGATTCGCTCGGGCACGGCGTTGGCGACCTGCTGCTGAAGTCGGTCGCGCAGCGACTGGCAGCCTGCGTAAGGGCGGTCGACACGGTTGCCCGCACCGGAGGCGACGAGTTCGTGGTCCTGCTGAGCGGGATCGGCGATCCGAAAGACGCTGGGATGGTGAGCCGCAAGATTCTCGACGAACTGTCACACCCATTCTTCATCGAGGGTCACGAAATTGTGACGTCAGGCAGCATCGGTATCAGCATCTATCCGACGGACGGCAAGGATGTGAATCTGCTCAAGATCAATGCAGATCAAGCCATGTATTTCGCCAAGCGCAACGGGCGGAACAACTACTGCTTCTTCGCCAAGGAGATGTCGGCGTCTGCATGAACACGCTCCGGAGGCGGCCGTTCGCGCAGCCAACTGTTGCCCTCTGGGTTTGACCGACAGCCGGGCGTTTTCAGGCAACGCCTAGAAACTGCGTCATGCGATGCAACTCATCGTCGAGCGCAGTGCGGAACGCGGCCCCTTTCGGTGGGGTGCCGACATAGCCGAAGTCTGCCCGCAGTCGGCCTTGTCCGGTCGTCGCGACGTTGGCCCAGCCGATCACGCGTTCATGCCACAGCAGGGGCAGGGCGTAATAGCCAAGCTTGCGTTTGGCCGGCGGCGTATAGGCCTCGAATTTGTAGACCCAGCTCCATAGCAGTTCGAAGCGACGACGATCCCAGACGACCGGATCGAATGGTGCGAGCAGACGCACCTGGTCATCGACGCTATGTCGACACGAGGTGGGGCTCTCGTTTTCGGGCCAGTACCAGGTGATACCGTCGATGCTGCAGCGCGCCAGATGTTCGCGCGCCTTGCGCAGCGCCGCCTGCGCCGGAGTCGCCAGATGCGGTGCGCCGTAGGAGATCAGCAGGCGCGTCAGATAGGTGAGGCTGGCCGCTGGCAGCGGTGCGTATTTGCGGACCACCAGATCGATCAGCGCTTCGGCGCGCTGCATGCGCCCGGTGGGGCTGTCGTCGATCTCCGCGTGACTCGCGCATTCATAAACGCGCGTACCGCTGTCGCGCCGTGCGACGCGCAGCAGGCCGCGATAGTGCATGCCGCTGAGCAGTTCTGTGCTCGCGTTGCTGGATCCGCCCCAGTAGTTCATTACCCGGCCGTGGGCAAACTGCTGCTCGACTTCGCGCGGGTGTACGCTGCCGCGTTCGCGGATGTAGGCAAGGATTTCGTCAGCCTTGCGTCTCTGTCCGGCCGTCCACACACGATTGGCCTTGCGCGGATGCATCAGCGCCAGATGCTCGCGCGGCAGGAAGCCGTAATTGACGAGGCAGTCCTCTTCGATCGCCAGTTTGGTGTAGCGGCGTTCCAGATCGCCGGCTCGATAGTCCTTGACGCGATGACGTAGCGTCAGATCCTGGGCGCGTGCGGGCGCGCGGATCGGATCAGCCTGCACGAAGCCGAGACGTCTGACGGCACGCACCAGAGTCGTCGGCGCGAACAGTGTGCGGGCGACAGCGTAGCGGCGCAGGTTGTCGAGAGTCGGGTCAGCCATACGGTGGATTGCAGCACATTCGCTGCGTCTCTCGATACACCGCGCCGTTGGCGCGGCACTCGAGATGAACGGGCTTTATGCTTGCTCCGGAACATCAAGAAAACTCCGTTCGCCTCGAGTGCCGTGCGCGCAGCGCGCGTTGCATCGAGAGGCCGCCGCAGGCCAAGCCAACAGACCTTAGAATGCGAAATCCCCTACCGATTCCAGCCGGAGCTTGATCATGGACGTGCGTGCCGCCGTTGCCTTTGCCGCAGGCCAACCCCTCAGCATCGAAACCGTGCAGCTCGACGGTCCGCGCGAAGGCGAGGTGCTGGTGGAGATCAAGGCAACCGGTCTGTGCCACACAGACAAATACACGCTCTCCGGCGCTGATCCGGAAGGCATGTTCCCGGCGATTCTCGGCCACGAAGGCGCGGGGGTGGTGGTGGACGTCGGCCCCGGCGTCAAGAGTCTGAAGAAGGGCGACCACGTGATTCCGCTGTACACGCCGGAATGCCGCGAGTGCGACTACTGCACGTCGCAGAAAACCAATCTCTGCCAGAAGATCCGTGCGACTCAGGGCCGTGGCCTGATGCCCGATGGCAGTTCGCGCTTCTCGTTCCAGGGCAAGCCGGTGCTGCACTACATGGGTTGCAGCACGTTCGCGAACTACACTGTGTTGCCGGAGATCGCGCTGGCCAAGGTGCGCGAGGACGCGCCGTTCGACAAGATCTGCTACATCGGCTGCGGCGTGACCACCGGCATCGGCGCGGTGATCTTCACGGCGAAGGTTGAAGCCGGAACGAACTGCGTCGTCTTCGGCCTCGGCGGCATTGGTCTCAACGTGATCCAGGGCCTGAAGATGGTCGGCGCCGACATGATCGTCGGCGTCGATCTCAATCCCAAGAAAACCGAGCTCGCCAAGAAATTCGGCATGACGCATTTCGTCAATCCGGCCGAAGTGGGCGGCGACCTGGTGCCGTACCTGGTGTCGCTTACCGGCGGCGGCGCCGACTATTCGTTCGAGTGCATCGGCAACGTCGACGTGATGCGCCAGGCGCTGGAGTGCTGCCACAAGGGCTGGGGCACGAGCGTGATCATCGGCGTCGCCGGCGCAGGACAGGAGATCAAGACGCGGCCCTTCCAGCTCGTCACCGGCCGCGTCTGGAAGGGCACGGCCTTCGGCGGCGCACGCGGGCGCAGCGACGTCCCCCGGATCGTCGACTGGTACATGGAGAAGAAGAT
>JALYJV010000196.1 GCA_030775105.1 Pseudomonadota bacterium
CAATGAGAGCGCGCCAGAACCTGCAACAGACAGCATCGCCGTCGAACCGCTGCGTGAAGACACTGCGCCCGTCGACGCCACCAGCGAGCCGCCGAAAGCCACAGCGCTCGAGGAAATCGTCGTCACCGCCGAGCGGCGCCAAGCCAGCCTGCAGGACACGCCGATCTCGATCGAAGCGTTCAACCGCGAAGCCATCGAGCTGCGCAACATCAAGGGCGTGCAGGATCTCGGTGGCAACGTGCCCGGCCTGACCATCGAACCCTTCCCGACGCACAACGCGACGCTGCGCGTGTTCATCCGCGGCGTCGGCATCAACGATGCGCAGCTTACGCAGGATCCGGCGGTCGGCATCTACATGGACGGCGTCTACATCGCGCGCTCGGTCGGCCTCGCACTCGACGTTGCCGATCTTGATCGCATCGAAGTGCTGCGCGGCCCGCAGGGCACGCTGTACGGACGTAACACGACCGGCGGTGCGGTGAATCTGATCACGAAGCGGCCGACGCCTGGAGCGTTCTCGATGTCGCTGCAAGGCAGCGGTGCGAGCCGCGAGAACTATTTCGCACGTGGCAGCTTCAACATCCCGGTTTCGGATGAACTCGCGTTCGGCGCGTCTGTGCTCGGCAGCAGCCGCGACGGTTTCGTCGAGAACACCGGTCCCGGTGGAGACTACGGTGATCGTGAAGAGTTCGCCGGTCGCTTCGCTGCACGCTGGACGCCGACGTACTGGCTGACCGCCGACTACGCCTACGATCGCAGCGACATGAACTACTACAACCTCGCGTTCCAGCCGGTGTCGCTGCCGACGACGAACAAAGGCCAGGCCGAGCTGTTCAAGCCGTATGCAATCTCGCAGAGCGTCTATTCGACAGAACGCCTCGAAAGCCTCGCGACCGGCGCGCCGCTGGAGGAATCCGGCACGCGCATCGATGGTCACTCGCTGACGCTGACCATGCCGTTCGACGGCATGGAACTGAAGTACATCGGCGCCTGGCGTGACCTGACCGATCGCCAGTACGCTGATCTCGGCGGTGGTGGCGGCTCGACGACCTACCGCCTCGACAGCAATGCCTACGATGGCCCGGCGGCGGATGTGGCCAACGGCGGGCCGACGCCGCTGGTGATTCCGACCGTCACGCAGACGCAGTGGTCGCATGAGCTGCAGTTGCTCGGCACGCTGTTCGATGACTCGGTCGACTACGTGCTCGGCGCGTATTACTTCTCCGAAGAAGGTCGTGAAGACCGCCATCGCCTGAACCACCAGCTCAGTTCGGCGATCTCGCTGAACCAGCTCGACGAGCTGTCGCCGGAAATTCCGGAACTTGGCGCGATCCTTGACCTGCTCGCCCCGCTGGTCGGCGTGGTCGATCAGGTGCGTCTCGTCAACTTCGTCGACCTCGACTGGACGATCGACAACGAGGCGACCGCGCTGTTTGGCCAATTCACCTGGACGCCGGGCTGGGATGCGCTGGAAGACCGCCTGCATCTCACCGCCGGCTATCGTCATTCGGAAGACAAGCGCACCGCGGTGAAGTCCCGCATCAGCGAAAGCTATATCGAGATCAACCAGAACGGCCTCGGCACCGCAGTGCCGCTGCCCGCGTCGGAAGAGACCTTCGACAATGTCCACGCATCGCGCGAATTCTCGGATGACGCACTGAGCCTCGTTGCTGCGTTTGATCTCAGCAAGAGCCTCAACGTCTACGTGAAGTCGGTCGAAAGCTACAAGAGCGGCGGCTTCAACGTGCGCGATCCGAATGTGTCCGGCGCGACTGCGGACCCGATCTACGGCATCGGCTACACCGACGGCTTCGCGCCAGAATATGTCGAGTCCATTGAGGCCGGCATCAAGAGCGAATGGTTCGCGCGCAGGCTGCGTCTGAATGCCGCGGTCTACGATGCCGACTACACCGACATGCAGATCAACTTCCTGATCCCCGGTTCGATCTCCGACACCAAGGTGATCAACGCCGGCAAGGCGCGCATGCGCGGCGTCGATCTCGACATCACCGCCATGCTCACGCCGGATCTCGTCGTACTCGCCGACTACGCCTATCTCGATGCACGGGTGCTCGAAGCCCTCGATCCCAACGGCGAGAACCAGGCCAGCCTCTATCCGTTCACGTCGGCGCCGCGCCACAGCGGCAGCGCCGCGATCGACTGGACCGCATGGCGCGGTGACTGGGGCGATCTGCGCGCGTTTATCTCCTACACCTACACCAGCCTGCGCAACGGCACCGTGATCAGCGAGGAACGTCGCGGCCTGACCTCGATTCCGGCGTACGGCTTGTGGAATGCGCGCATCACAGCCGGCAACCTCCGCTTCGGCCAGCACGGTTCGCTAGACGTTGCTTTGTATGGCCGCAATCTCGCCGATGAGATCTATCCGCTGATGGCAATCGACAACGTGCCGCACGCCAACCGGGCTGTTGCCTGGGGTGATCCGCGCAGCGTCGGGCTGGATCTGATTTACCGATTCGAATGACCGCCTGCTCCCCGCAAGACAACCAGACATCTGAGGGCGCTGTCGGTCGCCAGAATTGCGACTAGACTCCGGTTACACAATTCCGGAATCTGCCGATGGCCCGCCAAGATCTGACGCCTGAACAGGCGCTCCAGCTGCACAGGGGCTTCCTGCAGGAGATCCTAGCGGACGTCATGCGCGTCATGAGCGTAGGAGTCGCATCCGACGAGCGCCTGATTGCCGGCTTGGAGATGTACTGGGAAGCCTGTCTGTCGCGCCGCGACAAACGCCGCGCAGTGCTCGATGCCACCATGGGGAGCGCCAGCGAACATGCGGTCGAACCCATGGGCAAGCCTTTTCTCATGATGGCCCGCGGAGAACTGCTGCCGCGCCGCGGCAAGCTGGCCGATCAGGTCGCCCTTCACGTCTACGACGAGGCACGCAACATCGCGGTCAGCGAGGCCCTGACCGGCGTCCGTGATACCGCGCGTCGCCAGGCGCTGATTGCGCTGATCCGCGCCTGACCGGGTTTGACACGCTGGCACAGCACGACGACCTGCTGATCATCGACGCCGCCGCAGGTCAGGTCCGGGATGCTGGCACGCGCACCATCACGATCAGCGCCGCCGCGACGAATGCAGTGCCCAGAAATACCTGGAACGCAAAGTCATAGCTGCCGGTGCGATCGAACACTTCACCGATGAAGCGGATGGCCGCGATCGAGAATGGCATGACGACGAAGTTCATCGTGCCCATGATCGTGCCGAAGGACGCGGCGCCGAAGCAGTCGGCGGTGAGCGTCATCCACAGCGGATAGGTGCCGCCGATGGCGAGGCCGATGATGCTGCAGGCGATCACCAGCGAAACGAAACCCGGGTCGCTGAGCAGCACAACAAGGAAGCTCACATTGCAAGCGGCGACGGCGCAGAACAGCCAGCGCTTGTCGATGCGATCCGCAAGCATGCCGATGGCGAGCTTGCCAAAGATCGCCGAAAACGTCAGGCAGGACACCAGCAGCGCGGCGCGCTGAGCACCGAAGCCGGCATCGACGCCGTATGGAATCATCGACGCCAGCAACGCCTGGTCGGCGGCGAGCAGGATGCCGGTCCCGAGGGCGATCAGCCAGAAGTTGGGTGTGCGCAGCAACTGCAGCATTGACCAGTGGCGTTCGACGGCAATCGGGGCGGCGGTTGTTGCGGCATTCGGGCTATCGGCCCGCCCGTCGAGCGGCAGGCCAATATCCGACGGCCGATCGCGCACGATCAATCCGACACTGAGTGTGACCACCACGAGAACGAGCACCCCAAGCACCGCAATCGCTACGCGCCAGTCATACCGCTCCATCAGCAACGCAACCAGTGGCGGCACCACGAAGCCACCGGCCGAGGTCGCAATCGCGAGCAGACCCATCGCACGTCCGCGGTGCGCACGGAACCAGCGTGCCGTCAGCGTGTTCGCGGCGAGCGCGCCGCAGGCCACGGTGCCGAGCGAGACCGGGCCGAGTACCGCAAGCCCCATCATCAACGGTGACTGCGCGACTGCGATCAGGCCTGCGCCGATGGCGAACAACACAGCGCCCGCAGTCATCACGACGCGTGCCTGCATGCGATCCATCAGACGCCCGATCACCGGCCCCCAGACGGCGAAGCCGATCAGCAGGAAGATGAATCCGCTGTTGGCGTCGGCGCGCGACAGACCGAACTCCGCCGACAGCGGCGCGACGAACAGACCGAACGAATACGTGGTGCTGCCGATGGCAAGCATCGTGCAGATGAACCCGACGGTGACGATCCACCATCCGTAGTACAGCTTGCTTGTCCTCATGCTCTGGATCAGGTCATGAGCTGATCGAGAAAGGCGTTGGAGAACACCTTGTGCGGATCGAATCCGTCATCCAATGTTGCCCGGCCGGACGCCCGTCGCGGAACCAGTGCGGGATCGTCTGCTGCATCCTCGTCGCGCTGGTCCTATGCCGACCGGTGCGCCCCGCAGGCCCAGGCACTGCGACGATATCCTTGACCACCGGACCGGCCTTGATCCTGTTCATCTGTATCCCCCAAATCCGAAAGGCACTGGCGGCCTCGGCCAACCCCTGGTCACGCGAGGCCACGCATGGACAGACTCTACTCCGACACCAAACGCTCGCAACTCGCCCCTGTGGCTAAGGCATATCCATATTCTTTAACCAAACGCCAGCGGCCGCAGGCGGCGCCTGGGGCTAGAATCCCCGACCGCTGCCGGAGCATCCCTCCGCAGGCGCGTCGGGCCCCTCAGTCTGGGCGTTCCTCCGATGCGCAGCGTTGCGCTCATCCAGCGCGTCACTGTTTTCTGCAGCACCGGCCCCAGATCTTCGAATGACAATATCTCTCCTGAACGTGGTGGCCGGCTTCGGCGTCGGCATCATCGTCGGCCTGACCGGCGTCGGCGGCGGCTCGCTGATGGCGCCGATCATGATCCTGATCTTCGGCGTGGCACCGCACACCGCCGTCGGCACCGACCTGTGGTTCGCTGCGATCACCAAGATCTTCGGTGGCTGGATCCACGGCAAGAAGGGCACAATCGACTGGCAGATCCTGCGCCGCCTGTTCATGGGCAGCCTTCCCGCCTCGCTGGTAACCCTGGTCTGGCTGCACCAGAGCGGCGCGAGCCAGTCGCACAGCAAGGTCATGATGCAGGTACTTGGCGTCACGCTGATCCTGACGTCGGTTGCGGCGTTCTCGCGGACCCGCGTTCATGCCTTCGGTGAGCGTCTGCGTGGCAGCAAGCCACATGCATTCAAGGCGGCACAGCCCGGCCTGACCGTGTTCGCGGGCGCCGTGCTCGGCTTCCTGGTGACGTTCACGTCGATCGGCGCCGGCGCACTGGGCGCAGTCATGCTGCTGTACCTCTATCCGCGGCGCCTGACACCGCTGTCGCTGGTTGGCACCGACATCGTGCATGCGATTCCGTTGACGATCCTGGCCGGCA
>JALYJV010000197.1 GCA_030775105.1 Pseudomonadota bacterium
CCGAAGCGCTGCGCTGGCTGCCCGGCTTTCTGCTCAAGCCCTACCAGAAGGTGGCCCTGCCGCAGCGCAGACCCGACGTCGCGCTCCTGCGCACCAACCGCACGCAAAACCTGCTGACCTGGGTCGGGCATTCGACCTTCCTGCTGCAGCTCGCAGGGCGCAACCTGATCACCGATCCCCACCTGTCCGCCCGCGCCTCACCGTTCGGCTTTGCCGGCCCGAAGCGCTACACCGAACCGGCAATGGCTTTTGCCGACCTGCCGCCGCTGGATATCGCGCTGATCTCGCACAACCACTACGATCACCTCGACGAAACTACCGTGCGCCGCCTGGCGCGCGAGCATCCGCAACTGCATTTCGTCGTGCCGTTGGGCGTCAAGGCTTGGTTCGCTCGCCGCGGCATCCACCAGGTCACCGAGCTCGACTGGTGGGGCTGCGCCGACATCGGCGGCCTCAAGGTCCACGCCGTACCGGCACAGCATTTCTCCGGGCGCAGCACGAGCGACGGCAATGCCACGCTGTGGTGCGGTTTCGTCGTCGAGTCGCCAACGCAGCGCTGCTACTTCGCCGGCGACACCGGCTACTCACCGGATTTCGTCGACATCGGCGCGCGCTTCGCGCCGATCGACCTGGCACTGATTCCGATTGGCGCCTACGAACCACGCTGGTTCATGCAGTCGATGCACATCAATCCGGATGAGGCGGTGAAAATCCATCAGGACATCGGCGCACTGCAATCGGTCGCGATGCACTGGGGCACCTTCCGCCTGACCGAGGAACCGATCGACGAACCGCCGCGGAGGCTGCGCGCGGCGCTGGCCCAAGCCGGCATTGTCGAACAGCGCTTCTGGGTGATGGAGCACGGCGAGACGCGCCCTATCCTGCCCTGAGGTCGATCACTCCGGGCGGCTGCGCCGGATCAGCGAGTCGAGCCTGGCCCTGCGCTCGTCTTCGTCGAGCAGTGCCAAGGCTTTGGCCGCGGCATGGAAGCGCGTCCAGTCACGGCCGCTCTGTTCGAACAATGCGGCGAAGGCGGGTACGTCCTCGTCGTAAAGTCCGAACGGCAACAGGCGCGCATTGTTCAGCGGCGCCTTGCTGAACCATTCGTCATAGCTCGTATCGCCACCCCAGGCCTCGTCGCGCAGGCGTGTGTACTCGGCTTGCAGGCGGGCGAACTCCCCGGCCTTGCGCTGGCGCTTTTCGGCATCCGTCAGCGGTGAGGTATACAGATCCTCAAGTCGCTGCCGCGACGCAAGGATCAGGCGCACGAACTGGGTCCGTCGCCCCCAGGCCGACGAATCTGCCTGCCGGGTTTGCGGATGCTCGCGCAGAAAGTCGCTCAGGCCCTGCTGCTCGACGAAGCTCGCATAGGACTCGTTGAAGCGCGTGTCGTTCTTGACGTAGAGCTGCTGGTGCGCGAGCTCGTGGAACACAGTGCCGATCAGCGCTGCATCGCTCCACTGCATCATCGTGTTGAGCACCGGATCGTCGAACCAGCCCAGCGTCGAATAAGCCGCGACACCGCCGACGTAGACGTCGTCGCCGCGCTCGCCCAGATCCGCCGCCTGCTCCTCGGCATCCTCCTCGGCATAGAAGCCCTGGTATGCCAGGCAACCGGCAAACAGGAAACAGTGCTCGCGCGGCTCCAGAGACAGCTCCGGCGTCGCGAACACGTTCCAGACGACGTAGTTGCGACCGAGATCGGCGTACGCGGTATAGCTGCCGTTGTCCGGCAACTGCAGCTGTGTCACAGCCCAGCGCCGTGCCACCAGCACCTGATTCAGGCGCTGCTTGAGCTGGGGATCCGTCGCCGGATCGGCGAGCAGTTGATCGATCGGCTGGCGCGCGCTCATGAGGTCGATATGACCTTCGGCCATGTCGACGTAGTACAGCAGGCGGCTGCAGGCGCCCAGCGTCAGAGCAACCCCTACAAGAAGAGCAATCCTTACCATCCGCATAGGGTGTCACAAATGCATAATGTGGAGAGTCCCACCGGGACATGAGCAGCACACCCATAGTGCTGAGTATCGAGGAGATGGTTCCATGTTGAGTTTGAGACTGTGCCTGACGGCGCTCGTGCTGTCGTTGGCAGCGTGCGGCAGTTCCGAAGAAGCGACCGGTGGCAGCAGTGGTGGTGGCAGCGCCCTGAGCCTCGGCGACACACCGCCGACGGTCGCCGTGATAGCCAACCGCGATGGTACGAACTACCGGCAGGAAATCGTCTCTCCGGTGACCGGCGACACCACCGTCGTCCAGGTGTTCGAGCCGACGCATCTGGAAGCCGGCAAAACCTACCCGCTCGTGCTCGAAGGCCATGGCTACGGCGGCGCACGCCAGACCGGTGCCGGCGACGGCAGCTTCATCCGCCGCCTCAACGACGCCGGCTACTACGTGATCTCGATCGATCAGCGTGGGTTCGGCGAATCCAGTGGCACGGTTCGCGTCATGGACCCGGACTACGAGGGCCAGAACCTCGTCGCCGTGCTCGACTGGGCCGAGAGCCTCGAAGGTCTGCGCCGTCGAGGCAACGGCGAGATGTATGTCGGCAGTTACGGCGGCTCCTACGGCGGCATGTACCAATTCCTGCTGTTCGGCGCAGACCCCAAGCACCGCCTGCGTGTGATCGCACCTAACGTCACGCCACATGACCTGACCTACTCGCTGAATCCGAACGGCGTCATCAAGTCCGGCTGGGCGCTGCTGCTCAGCGTTGGGGGCGAAGCTTCGGTCACACAGATTCTCGACCCGACCGATCCAGCCGGCACGCTGACGGCGCTGCTGACGCAGGTCGGCGAAGGCGGCACGCGCCAGGACACGGCGATCGTCGAAACCCTGGTTCAGGGTGCACTGACCAATGACTTCCCGGAAGCCGGCATCAATTTCTTCGCGTATCACAGCGTGCGCTACTTCTGCGACGGCGTGGCGCCGGGCCCGCAGGACTTCCTGCTTGGCACGCCTGACACGTTCCTTGTGCCGCCCGGACCGATCCCGGCGGTCGACGCGCTGATCATGCAGGGTTTCCGCGACACCCTGTTCAACTTCAACGACGGCTTCAACAACTACAGCTGCATGAAAGCGCGCGGCGGCGACGTGCGTCTGCTCACGCACCAGTCCGGCCACATCCTGCCGCTCAGTACCGAAGCACTCGAAGGTCCGCTCGATCCGTTCTACGCGGCGCTGACGCTGCCGAACTTCCAGGACGCCGGCACCAGCGGCAACTGCGGCAACATCAATCTGGGCGACGCCCAGTTCGCGTGGTTCGAAGAGAAGTTGCGTAGCCAGTCAGGCAGCGTTGCATCGGTGCTGACTTCCGGCAGAAACGTCTGCATGAGTCTGGCCGACGGTGATGCGATTGCCGTGCGCACGGTCAAGACCGGCGGCGAAGCCTTCGAGATCGATGCCTCGACACCGCAGCTCAGTTCAGCGCTCGGCATCCTCGGCTCGGTACTCGGCAACGCCGCGCGCGAAGCCCTACTCGCGACGCAGCCGTTGACCACGATCGGAACCGGCGGCGGAGTCATTGCCGGCGTGCCGACGCTGGACATCCACATCGAAGGCCTGACCGGCGTCGAGATGGAAACCTGCGCCACGCCGGTCGTCCAGCTCGGATGCGATCCGATCCTGTTCGTGGCGATCGGCCACCGCGCTGCGGGCACCGAACGCTGGGACATCATCGATGACCAGATCACGCCGGTGCGCGGCTTCGGCGCCCATCAGCTGCAGATGAACGGCATTGCCGAACGTCTCAACGAAGGCGACGAACTGGCGCTGCTGGTCTACGGCTTCCACGCCCAGTTCCCGGTGAGCTGGTCGCGCGACCTGCTGGTGCCGGCACTGACGCTGTCAGGTACCGTGCAACTGCCGCTGCTGGCACCGCGCGAGATCGTCCGCGACGGCGTCTAGCCCGGCACCGAGACGCAAAAGCGGCGCGGTTCCGGCATCCCGGGACCGCGCCGCTTTTTGTTTGAGAAGCCCAACAGGTCCATTCGCATCGAGTGCCTGCGAAGCTTGCGTATGGACAGGCCGCTATTCCGTCGGATGCGGTCGCTGGTTCACGGTCCGCAGCAGGCGCACCAGGTCTTCGCGCCCGCGCAAGCCAAGCTTGAGATAGATACGCGAGGCGTGGTTGGCGACGGTGCTCACCGCGATGCGATGCTCGCTGGCAACACTCTTGAACGACTTGCCCTGTGTCAGCGCCAGCGCCACTTCCTGTTCGCGTGGCGACAGCACATCGAGCGGGTGCGGGCGGCGCGCGTGAATCAGATAGAGGCTGCCTTCCGGCAGTACCCGGAAATGCAGGGCACCGATATCAAACGCGCCGCGACCGTCACGCACAACCTCAGCAGGTAACGCGAATGGCAGCGCCGCGCTGCCAGGATGATCGAACTGGTCCTGCAACAGCTCGCAGAAACGCGCGCTGGCCACGTATAGCCCCCCCCGCAAATCGATCAATGCCGCTGAGCCACGGGAGGGTCGGCCCAGGGCCTGCAACCATTCGTCGCGCTGCACGAACTGCGACAACGACAGTGTGCCGGCTTGCACCAGATGATCCACCGCGCGCTCGATCACCTCCTGCGGCAGCCGCTTCGCCCGGGCAAACACCAGACAGATCGTGCTGTACAGCGGTGCGTTGCGATGCTCGATGTGCAAGGCTAATGCGCTAGAACCCTTGAGCTCCGAGTGGGCCAGCCAGTGCCTGGGAATCGTACGCAGCTGCTGCACGGTCGCACCTTCGGCGAAACCGATCGCGGCCACATCAGTCTGTGCAATATTGGCATCGACCGGCCACACCGCGTACTCGCCGGGCAGATCCGAGATGTTCTGAGTCAGCCAGGCCGCTGCGTCCGCGCCACTCCGTTCGGACAGCAACTGCAGCGTGTGCTCGCGGAAATGCTGCCACGGAGAACGAAATGCAATGGCGTAGAACTCCTGAACGAGCTGGTCCAGATCTGCCTCGGGCCTTCCGTGCGCATTGAGTGTCATGCCGATTCCGCTCCGCCGCGACCCGATCTATGCCGAAACTTTGGAAAAGCTTCGCGGCTCCGTTCGTACTCATGATGACGGCTGATCCCGCCGCCAATCTACCGCTCTCGACTATGGCTTCCCGAGGAAATCCGCCTTGCCCAGCTGTACCCCATTGTGCCGCAGGATTGCATACGCTGTGGTGCAGTGAAAGTAGACATTGGGCAACACGAAGTAGTGCAGGTAGCTCAAGCCGGTAAAGCTCACCGGCTCGCCACGCATCCTGATCGTCACCGTGCGATTTTCTGCACCGTTGATCTTTGCGGCATCAACGCTGCCGATGTACTCCAGGGTGCGAGAGATCCGTTGCTGCAGCTGATCGAAAGTCGACTCGGTATCTTCATATGCCGGCGGCTCCGCACCGGACAGGCGCGCTGCACAGCCCTTGCTGATGTCCGAGGCAATCTGCACCTGCTTGGACAGCGGCAGCATGTCCGCCGCAAGCCGGGCGTTGATCAGCACCGACGGATCTGTTCCCAGTTCCCTGCAATGCGCGGCCCCCTTCTCCAGCGCATGCGCCAGATTGCTCAGCGCCTTGATCACGACGGGAATCGACAGCGCGTACATCGACAGTGCATTGGACATGGGAGGGTTCCGCCAGGACTGCAAATTTGAAGTTGCTAACTCGTACCAATACGCAAACTTCCCGTCGCGACGAATACCTCGCGCAGAAAGTACATCAGGCCAACAATCAGCGACAGCATCGCCGCAATGAACAGCAAGGCGATGACCGTGGCAACCGGCACAGGCGTGACC
>JALYJV010000198.1 GCA_030775105.1 Pseudomonadota bacterium
CGATCAACGGCGTTCCGCCGATGTCGACCTTCACCAGCACTTGCCCCCGCGCATTAGCACTTGTGAGTTCGACCACGCTGCCCGGCAGCAGGTTAAGAAAGCTGCTCTCCTCCGCTTTGTGGATCGCAAGGCTCACGTCGCTCGCCTGAATGCGAAACCGCACCCGCTGCCCGATCATTTCGCGGCAGCGGCCGACCCACACACTGCCGCCGGGAAAGTCGAGGCGGCTCAAATGGTCGACATCGTCATGCTGCGCGACCTCCGCGTCGATCACCACGCCCACATCGCCGGCAAATGCGCCAGCCAGGTCGAGGCGGGCGAGCGTTTCGTGCAGTTCGCCTTGTGCCACCGCGCGACCTTCTGCAAGCAGAACGACATGATCGGCCAGCTGGGCGACTTCATCGGGCGAATGACTGACGTACAGCACGGGGATATCCAGGTCGTCGTGCAATCGCTCCAGGTACGGCAGTATTTCCTGTTTGCGTGCGACATCCAGCGAAGCCAGCGGTTCGTCCATCAGCAGCAGCCGCGGGCTGACCGCCAACGCACGCGCGATCGCAACCCGCTGACGCTCGCCTCCGGAAAGACTTCCGCACGAGCGATCCAGCAGGGGACCGATTCCGAGCAGCTCGATGACGTTCTGGTGCGCAACTCTGCGCTGCGCGCGTGGTACTCGCTGCAGCCCGTAGTCGAGGTTCTTGCGCACCGACAGATGGCCGAACAGGCTGGCCTCCTGGAACACGTAGCCCAACGAGCGATGGTGCACCGGTACCAAGGTGCCTTCGTCCTGCCAGATTTCACCATTCACCGATATGAAAGCGTTCGGCGTCGACTGCAGGCCGGCAATACACCGCAGCAGCGTCGTCTTGCCCGAGCCTGATGGCCCGAACAACGCAGTTACGCCGCGCCCAGGCAGGCACAGATCCACATCGAGCGTGAAGCCATGCAAGCTCAGGTTGATGCGGGCTCGAATGTCTTCAGCCACGCACAAGCCAGTGGGTCCTGCGGTTGTAGGCGTACAGCGCGAGCAGCACCAGAAAAGAAAAAATTACCATCGTGCCGGCCAACCAGTGCGCCTCGGTGTATTCGAGCGCTTCGACGTGGTCGTAAATCTGTACCGAGACCACGCGCGTCTGATCCGGAATGTTGCCGCCGATCATCAACACCACGCCGAACTCGCCAACGGTGTGCGCAAATCCCAGGATGGAGGCAGTGATAAAGCCGGGCTTCGCTAACGGCAACGCCACCGAGAAGAAGCGGTCCCACGGGCCGGCGCGCAGCGTGGCGGCCACCTCAAGCGGGCGCTGTCCGATTGCCTCGAACGCATTCTGAATCGGCTGCACGACGAATGGCATCGAGTAGAAAACCGAAGCCACGACCAGGCCCCAGAAGGTGAAGGGCAACAACCCCACCCCCATCGACTGTGTGAGTTGCCCGATCGGACCATTGGGGCCCATCACCAGCAGAAGATAAAACCCGAGCACGGTCGGAGGGAGCACCAACGGCAGCGCGACCACCGCGCCGATCGGCCCTTTAAGCCACGAGGTCGTGCGTGCGAGCCACCACGCGATCGGCGTGCCGATCAACAGCAGCAGAAACGTAACGACCGTCGCCAGACGCAACGTGAGCCAGATGGCACCCAGATCCGCGTCGCTGAATCCCATAGCCGGTCTCGAGTCAAAAGCCGTAGCCGAAGGACCGTATGACGGCCTTTGCTTTATCTGTTCTCAGATATTTCAACAACTCCTCGGCGGCAGCATTGCCGCGCCCTGTCGACAGCAGGATGACGTCCTGCCGGATCGGTTGGTGCATCTCCGCGGGCACCACCCAAGCCGAACCTTCGGTCACCTTGCCGTCTTTCATTACTTGCGAAAGCGCCACGAACCCCAGGTCGGCATTGCCCGTCTGCGCGAATTGGAAGGTCTGCGCGATATTTTCTCCCTGCACAAACCTGGGCTCGACGGTCGCCAGCAAACCAAGCCTGGTCAATGTCTCGATTGCGGCCCTGCCATATGGGGCCGTCTTCGGATTTGCGATCGCAAGCCTGGTGAACTTGCCGGACTTGAGAACGTCGCCTTTTGCATCGACAAACCCGGGCTTGGCGGACCACAGCACCAGGCTGCCGATCGAGTAAGTGAACTGGCTAGCGGGTTCCGCAACTCCCTCCCGTGCCAACCTGGTCGGAGTCTCGTCATCGGCAGACAGGAATATCTGGAACGGCGCTCCGTTCTTGATCTGCGCGTAAAACCGGCCCGAAGAGCCGAAAGCAAGTGTCGCCTTGTGACCGGTGTCCTTCTCGAAATCGGCAGCGATAGCGTTCATCGGCGCCGTGAAATTTGCTGCCACGGCAACGGTGACCTCACCCGCATCAGCAGAGGACAAGCTGCTTCCGACGAGCAGCGACGCAACCAGCACAACGCTAACGCGCATCCCTGTAT
>JALYJV010000199.1 GCA_030775105.1 Pseudomonadota bacterium
GTCTCGCAGTGCTGATGCGCAATGAGGACTTGGAGGTAGCCGAAGGTGAGGAAAGGGGGGGCGATTCCGATGACGAAGATAGCGGCTTGTCGTTGGTGCGGACCTCCCGGCTGAAACTCCTGCACTCCCTGGTGCTGATGGTTCTGCGTCTGTACCACCGCGAGCGTGAGCGGGCAGGCGACGAGCAGGTGATCATCGACCTCGACTCACTGAAAGACCGCCTCAAACCCTACTGGCCACTGCTCCATGCGGAGGGGCGCAGCGACAAGCACTTCAACGGCGCGGTCAGCAAGCTGCAGGATCACGGCATTCTCCTGCGCGTCCGCGGCAGGGAGTATCAGCGCCTCGTGTCTCCGGTGATCGTTTTGGCACTCGACTCGGAGCGGCTGGAAATTATGGTGACGGAGTATTCAAAGCTCGCGGGTGCCGAACCGCAACAGGATAACGTCTGACATGAACGATACGGCTGAGGTCGTTCCCTTTCCAGAACCGCCACAGTCGACGGCCTCGTCGCTCGACGAGCTGTTCCCCGACGGGCAGATCCGCCTGGTCGAGATCTCGGTGTCGAACTGGGGGACCTTCGGCGGCAAGGCCGTTCATACGGCTCGGATCGATTCGGACGGCACGCTGGTGACCGGGCATACCGGGGCCGGCAAGACCACCTTCATCGACGCGCACCAGGTGCTGCTCCTGCCGCCTGGTAGCGCCTACTTCAACATCGCCGCAGCGCAGGCCGACCGACGCGATCGCAGCCTGCTGACGTATGTCCGCGGCAAGTGGGCTTCGACCGAAGACTCAAACGGCCGAGATGTGGCCAAATTTAAGCGTCCGAAGGACGCACTGTCCGGGGTGCGCGCGATATACCGGACCGAAACGGGCAAGGAATACACGCTCGCGGCGCTGTTCTGGATCGGATCCGAGGGAACTTCGGTGCAGGACGTGCGCCGGGTGTACGTTGTCGCTCAGTGCAACCTCTCGCTGAAGGATCTGCTCAACCAGGTTCGAGGCGGTGGCGGTTCCCCCAAGCATTCGAACCTGGCCAAGGTCTATGACGGCGACGAGCGGGTCCGGATTGTGCCGGAGAAGTTCGAGCCCTACGCACTGCTTGCCCGCAACCTGTTGTCCATGGAAAACGACAACGCGCCGGCGCTGCTTGCGCGCGCCATGGGCCTCAAGCGCATCGACGATCTGACTGAGCTCGTCCGCACGCTGGTACTCGAAGAGCCCGACACGCGCGACAAGGCGCAGAAGGCGATTAAGGAGTTTGACGACCTCAAGTCGATCCACAGCGAGTTGGAGACGGCGCGGGCGCGCCAGAAAGGGCTGTCCCGGTTGCCAGAGCAGCTCGAGAGCCTGAAGAAGGCCCTCGATCAACGGGAGCTGCTTGGCAAGCAGAAAATGGCGTTGCCGGCGTGGTATGCCCGCCAGCGCATCGCCATTCTCGACGACATGCTCAAGGCCCTACAGGTTGAGATCAATGAACTGCTGGCGGCTCAGGAATGTGCGGAGGGCGGTATTACCCGCGCAGTTGCAGCCCGGGAGAATGCCCAGCGCATCTTCATTGCCGCAGGTGGCGACAAGCTACAGAACTTGCGGGAGCGGGAAAAGCTGGAGCGCGAGAAGGAGAAGAGTGCAATCCGTGACAGGCTCTACGTCGAAGACCAAATCAAGCGCTCCGGCCTGGAGAGAAATGGTGCGTGGACCGAGGCCAGTTTCGGCTCAATCAAGCGCGCAGCTCAGGCGATAGTGGATGGTTCGGAGAACGAATCCCGCGCGCTCGACGAGCAGTACGAATCCGCGATCTTAGCGCTCAAGAAAAAGGAGGCCGCTCTTCAGGAGCTAGTGAGCGAAATCCAGGCACTCGAGGCCAAGCCTGACTCACTGATCGATCGTGATTATCAGCTTATGCGGGCCGAGCTGTGCAGGGAGCTCCAGGCAGCCGCCGATGACATGCCGTTTCTGGGCGAGCTGATCGGTGTGCGCAAGGATCAAGAGAAGTGGCAGGGTGCCATCGAACGGGTTCTGGGCTTCCAGCGCTTGCGGCTTTTGGTGGAGCCCGATCTGGGTGCGCGCCTGACCGATCTGCTCGACAGGCGGCACATGGGCCGTCGTGTTGGCGTCGAGTTTGTTCGTGTCGATACCTCAATGACGGTCTTCAAGGAGCTCAGCTTTCTGAAAAAGATCGAGTGGAAGCAGCATCCATTCCGAGAGTGGCTCAAGCGCTATCTGAGCGACTACTCCTTGGATTGCTTGGATTCGACCGCAGCCGTGCGGGCGCGTCCGCACTCCATGTCCGTCACCGGCATCATCCACCGTCGAGTGGGGAGCTTTGACAAGGATGACGGCATTCGGATCGATGACCAGCGGCTCTGGTTTATGGGGTTCAGCAATGAGTCGAAGAAGGCGAAGCTAGCAGCGGACGCTGGGAAGCTCAGCAACGAGTGCACGGCTGCAAAAGATGAACTGGATCGCGTCAAGAAGGTGCGAGGTGAGCTTGAAAGCCGTATCTCGGCGGGCAAGGGCTTGGTCACGATCGACTGGGATGACATCGACGTCGAGTGCCGTCACGCCGAGGCGCTGAGAGTGTGTCGCGCGATCGAAGAGTTCGAAGCCGCCGGCGTGGATCTTCGCAAGGCTGAGGAAGACCTGAATGCCTGTAAGAACGCTGAAGATGATGCGAGGACGAGCAAGTCGAGCATCGAGATCACGCTAACAAAGCGTGTCGAGAAAAAGACCCAGTGGGGCGCTCGAAGCGAAGGGGAGGCCCAGAAGGTCGCCCGACTCGTCGGCGTCGATGACCGGGTCTACGCGAGCTTGGACGGCCGCTTCAGCACTATGTCCAAGGAGGTTTTCATCTCCGAGATGGATCGAGGTTCAAACGACAAGGAAGCCCAGTCGACCAAGTCCTTGTCCGACGAAAACGACGAGGTCAACGACACGGTCAGCGAAATCGATCGCAGCGTAACCTCGCAGATCAAGCTCTACCGACGCGAGTACCCCATTTTCGCGGCTGATCTGAAGGACCGCTCTGGGTTGCTCGACGGTCATGGACTGATAACCCTGCTCGAGGAGTGGGTGGCTCACTACCGTGAGTTGGTAGACGGCAAACTGCCGACGTTGGTCGAGCGCTTCCAGACGTCTCTTAACGTGCAGGCAACTCAGTCACTAACAGTTATCTTTCAGACGATCAAGAATCAGGGAGAGGAGATCGAGGAGCGGATCGAACAGATCAATCGCGTGCTGCGCGAGACTGATTTCCGTCCCGGAATGTACCTAGTGCTGGCACCGATCAAGCTCCAGCAGGATGCCGTCCAGAACTTCAACAACCAGCAGAAGATGGTGATGCAGATGGCCGTGGCCGGTAAGCCTGAAGAGCACTTCGCCGCGATCAAGGCCATCGTCGCAACGTTGGAGAAGGCAACCGATCCAAACACGCGCGGCAGCAAGGACAGCCTCAGCCAGCTTGATGCCCGGTATCGTATGGACTTCGCGGCTCGCGTCATCGATCGGGTCACCGGAGAGCCGCGTGACTATATGCGGAACACTGGCGGCAAGTCAGGCGGCGAGAAGGAGAGCTTCAGCGGTTCCATCGTGGCCGCAGCACTCGCTTATGTGCTCACCCCGTCGGGAGGGCGCCGGCCGATCTACTGTACGGTGTTCCTCGACGAAGCGTTCTCAAACACATCCGATCTGGTCGCCAAGCGCGTGCTGACCGTGTTTCGGAAACTCGGCCTGCACCTTAATCTCATCACGCCATTCAAGAACGTGCACCTCGTACGAAACTACGTGAAGAGCGCCATCATCGTGAGCGCAGATCCCGAAATGAACAGCGAGATCAGCGAGGCGACGTGGGAAGAGATTGATCGCCAACTGCTGCGTACCAGCAAGGAGCTGCAGGTGCAGGCAACGCGCCTTGGTGTGACATTCGAAGAAGTCACTGGCGCTCCGTGAGATTCCCGGCCGACATCCGGGAACACCTGCTCGCGCAAGAGTGGAACCATCGACTCCACTTCCGCGAGCGTGTTTTGCAGGCGCGGGTCGAAACCTTCATACCGCTGAAACCCCCCTCGGGTAAGGTCGCTATGCAGGACATCGGATCCTTCCGGCGCTTCCTTGATGCATGGGCAGCGGTTAGCACCGATTCACTGGTGTGTTGGGAGAATCGAACGCTTCGCGGGGTAGGGAGGGTTCGTGTCCCCACCCATGTCACATTCTCGAGCACGTTGGCGATCGCCGAATTCTTGGGGCCAGAGGCGATAGATCGTCTGCGTCAACTACAGGCCCGCCTCAAGCCTTTCGGTCTTGTTGCCTCAGAACTCCGCTTGGCCGCGGCTCGATCGATCCACGCCTTGGAATCGCTCCCGATCGAGGTCTGCGAGCTGCTGGCTTCTGCAATGGGGCAGATGCGACCTGGCCTGGGGACCGGGATGCACCTTCGCGCCCTTCCCCTCCACGGGGTCGACACGAAGTTGGTGGAGCGCCATCGACCACTAGTCGAGGTTCTGATGAATCGATGGCTCGAGGGCGGCATCGCCGAAGTCGGAGGCTTGTTAGCTTGGCTCGGCTGCCAAGTACCGTGGCGAGATCGGTGGAACGTTGTGCGGGAAATACCCCGCGGCGGGCAAGCGCTCGCTTATGTAGTTGCTCGCAAAGCCAATCCGGCTGCGGGCAGTTTCTTCCTCAAGATGTTCGACGGAGCCGGAACCGAGAGACGCGCGAGGATGTTTCGAGAGGTGACTTGCTATCGCACCCTATCGCATCCTGGAATTCCAAAGCTGATTGAAAGCAATGCTGCAGAATACGAAGACCGAACCGCGCAGCTTTATCTTGTCACGGAGCTCGTAGCTGGAAAGAACCTCGGCCAGTATGACGTTCAGAATCGCCTGCTAAGCGCTGCCGACGCCGTCAATATCTTTGGCCAGCTTCTTGACATCGTGGAATATACCCACGCTCAGGAAGTCGTACACCGGGACATCAAGCCAGAAAACGTAATGGTAGAGTCACTAGCTCCACTCAAAGTGCGGCTAGTTGATTTTGGATTGTCGTTCCTTGGCGCCGAGCATGATGATGACAATCATAGTACTGCGATAGGCCAAGAAATCGGGAATCGTTTCTTGCGTCTACCCGAGCACGGGGTCAGTTCGGTAAACAAGCGCGACGCGAGGTCTGACTTAACACAATGCGTAGGACTCCTCTTCTTCGCGCTAACTGGATTGCGACCTAGTCTGCTTGAAGACGAGAATCGGCGACGCCCTCATCAAAGAGCTGACGCCCGAGAGCGGCTCGCCCGGCACGTCGATCTTGATCTATTCAGTTTGCTCAATGTGTTTGATAAGGCATTCGAAATTGATATCGATGCTCGATGGCAGACGGTGGAAGAACTGCGTCGCGCACTATCCAAAATCCAAACCACAGCCCGAAAAATTCTTCTATCAGACGACTCGGGTCGTTAGCTATCAGCGCTGCGACGCGACTGGCACCTCGCAGCGCTGTTGGTGTGCTGCGTTCAGGCTCACGCAGCGTCCGGCGCAAGCCGACACGGGGATTTCGCATTTCCGCGGGCGCCAAATCTACGTCGGCAACTGTGCCGGAAGCGGTCGTACGCACAAGCTAGGCAGCGATTAGGACAAAAGCCCCAATTCGGGGGGAGACCCGGCGTCTCGCCTCCATAAGAATGAAAGCGCGTGTTGCCGGGTCCGCGGCCAAGGTGCATTCTACGAAGAAGCTCGCCAAACAGTTGCGAGGATCGGAGGGGGCGGTGGATTACATAGAGCTCATCCGCACGCGGATTCCATTTCCGCTGATGCAGGAACATTGCGCGCTTGAAGGTCTGCCAACCGCGCAGGGCTGGGACAAGCTTCAGGGTAAGCTCGAAGAAGAATCTCGGACGAGCAAGAAGAGGGCGGCCGAGATCAGTCGATCCCTCTTCGGCATCTACAAGAAGACTATCCCGCTCGGCGAACGGGCGATGAAGCTGTACAAGATCGAAGCGAACGCTGTGGCACCGATGCGCAAATACATGAGTGCGCTCGTACCGGAAGAATCGCCGTTCGCGAAAACGTACCCCCTGCCGCTGTCAGAAGCGGCACTCAAAGAAGTCGAGTCGGGCCTGCATCTGTGCGAGGTTACCAGCGGTGACGGATACGTTGCCCTCGTGTTCTGCGGGAAGCGCCTAGTCGAAGAGCGAATTGATCGGACACGTGACGAAATCAGCGAGGAAGCTATCGAGCGGTTCGGCTGGGATGAGTACGACGAGTTCGTTTTCATCAAAAGACACTATGTGCAGAGCTACGAGGTGGTGAGGCTGGACACCGTCAAGGGTCTAGTCGATATTCGAATTGAGCAGCACATCGGCATTGATACGGGCACGTCTTTGCATCAGCTGCAGTCGAAGGTCAACGAACTGCTAGCGGCTAAGTTCGGCGCCAACTACCAGTTGGTCTCCTCGGTAAACCTATTCCCTGCGATCAAGAAGCTGTACGAGGCCACCAAGGAGGGTGTGGTGGCAGAGCTTGGTTTCACTGTCGACACGGGTTCGGCCAAGCACGAAAAAATGCGTAACAGGCAGGATCTGCGGAAGGAGTTATTCCATACGGGCGGCAAGAAAGCAGTGGGCGGCGTAATCACGCCGTACCGAATAGCAGTTCGCTGGATAGAAAGCGATCAGCGCGTGCCTGAAGAGGCACTTCTGCCGGGCAGTATTCGACAACTGGGGAGCGGCGTGCCCTTTTTGGACCACGCCGTCCTCTCCGGAGCAGTCACCGAGGCTAGAATGCAGGTTCTTGCGGACCGCATCATCAAGCACTTGCCGGCAGATGAGGACTGAGGAATTGAATTCGTCCCAGGACGCGGTCCACCGCGTCTACGCCCGGGACGTTCCTGAGGGCGAGGTCTGCGCTTACGTGTTCGCACGCTTGGCACAGCTTGGCGCTGACCTGCATGAAATTTCCCCAGGTGCCGTGGCCAATGCGATGAGCTGGACGGGGGAGCAGCACCGGCGCGCCATTATCACAGCACTTGATTTCCTGTCGTACTGCGAAGCCCCGGTTCTGGTGCGCCGCTTTGAACTGTGGGCGGATCCCTCTTCCGAGGAGGTGTTGGATCAGCCGATCCACGTCTTTACCGATTCCGAGATGCGTCACGCCTACGAGGAAGGACAGCTTTACGTGCCAGCCTATGGCGAGGCCATATCCGACTTTTCCAGACGAATTAGCGTCGCTTACTACGTCTCGGATTTCGGGCGCCGAATAGCTACCGGTGACGGCACGTGACGGGAATTGGCCTCGAAGACTATCTCCAGCTCAATCCCGCTCTCCACGATCAGTGGAGACGTCTCAGCCCCAAAAGCTACGCCGAGTTCATCGATCTCCTGCATCAGGACCTCGACCAGCTGGTCGGCATGCTCGAGGCTGATGCCAAGGACTTGGGCGATGCCGGTGAGGATGTAATTTCACGAAACCTCGTTCGGCTTTTAAAAGCACGTTTCTATGTCGCTGGCCATGACACCGACGAGGGGGGGCATGTTGACATCCACGTTCGCTCGCCGAATGGCTCGTATTCATGGCTGGCCGAGGCGAAACTCGATAACGGGCCTGCCTATGTCGGCAGTGGGCTAAAACAGCTAACCGAGCGGTATGCAAGGGGAACTGCCGGCCACAACGTCGGTGCCGTTCTTATCTATTTTCAGAAGAAGCGGTGCGCTGAGCGATTTGCGGAATGGCGGACCTATCTGGATCAAACTCTCCGCGGCGACTACGAAGATCTGACCATCGAAGATTGTCCGATCAAGCCCGGCTTGGCATTCCATAGTGAATATGTTCTGCCT
>JALYJV010000200.1 GCA_030775105.1 Pseudomonadota bacterium
CTGACCGACCGTGCGGTGCGTGAGCGCATCTACAAGGCCTCGATCCAGCGCGGCAACAACGGCAACGATGCAGACAACAAGGCGACCCTGCTGCGCATCGTCGAGTTGCGCGCGACGCGCGCCGGTCTGCTCGGCTATGCAGATCACGCGTCATATGTGCTGGAGGAAAGCACGGCGCTGACCAAGCAGGCGGTCAATCAGATGCTCGCCAAACTGACGCCGGCGGCGGTTGCCAACGTCAAGGTCGAGGCGGCGGATCTGCAGAAGCTGATCGATGCGCAGAAGGGTGGTTTCAAGCTCGCCCCCTGGGACTGGGCGTTCTACGCCGAGCAGCTGCGCAAGCAGCGCTACGCTTTCGACGAGAACGAACTGCGGCCCTATCTGGAAATGGAGCACGTGTTGCGCGACGGTGTGTTCTACATGGCCGAGCGCCTGTACGGACTGACTTTCGCCGAGCGCAAGGATCTGCCGGTCTACCAGCCGGATGTCCGCGTGTTTGAGGTCAGGGAGGCGGACGGCAGCATCCTTGGCCTGTTCCTTGCGGATTACTTTGCACGTCCCAGCAAGCGTGGCGGCGCATGGATGAACAGTTTCGTGCAGCAGACCGGCCTGATCGGTACGCGTGCGGTGCTGGTCAACAACCTCAATGTGCCGAAGCCGCCGGCAGGCGAGCCGGTGCTGCTGACCTTCGACGAAGCGAACACGATGTTCCACGAGTTTGGCCATGCACTGCACGGCTTGTTCTCAGACGTGAAATACCCGTACTTCTCCGGCACCTCGGTGCCACGTGACTTCGTCGAGTACCCGTCGCAGGTGCATGAGATGTGGGTCACCGATCCGGATGTGCTCAGGCACTACGCGCGGCACTACCAGACCGGCAAGCCGATGCCGCAGGCGCTGGCCGACAAGGTGCTCGCTGCGCAGAAGTTCAACCAGGGCTTCACGACCACCGAGTACCTCGGCGCGACCCTGCTGGACCAGGCTTGGCACCAACTCGCACCGGGCACGGTGATCGACGATGCGATGGTCTTCGAAGCCGAGGCGCTGAAGTCAGCCGGCGTCCAGGTCGACAGCGTGCTGCCGCGTTACCGCAGCACCTACTTCAGCCACATCTTTGCCGGCGGCTATTCGGCCGGGTACTACGCCTACATCTGGAGCGAAGTGCTTGATGCCGACAGCGTCGAGTGGTTCAAGCAGAACGGCGGGCTCAAGCGCGAGAACGGCGATCACTTTCGCAGGACGCTGCTGTCACGCGGCAACAGCGTGGATCCGATGGCGCAGTTCCGGGCGTTCGCCGGTCGCGATCCACACATTGAACCCTTGCTCGAGCGCAGAGGTCTGAGTAAAGCGAGTAAAAAGTGATCAATCCAAGCAACCGTGCCAGCCACCGTTCCAGCCACCGAAAGGACGTCGTTTGTCGGCAAGCAGCCTTGATTTTGGACGCAATGACCACATAGTCGGCCTATTCCATCCGGCATAATGCCGGCAATGCTTAGCAGCCCGGAGATCCAGTGAGCACATCCAACGACCGTACCGCACCCGTTCTGCCGTTACGGGATGTCGTGGTGTTTCCGCACATGGCGATTCCCCTGTTCGTGGGCCGCGAGAAGTCGATCAAGGCGCTGACTGCGGCGATGCAGGACGACAAGCGCATCCTGCTGCTGGCGCAGCGCACTGCGGACACCGATGACCCGCGCGACATCGACATGTACAGCGTTGGCACGCTGGCGACGATCCTGCAGATGCTCAAGCTGCCCGACGGCACGGTCAAAGTGCTGGTCGAAGGGCAGGAGCGCGCCCAGGTCTCCAATCTGAGTTTCGACGGTGATTACGTCACTGCCGACTGCCAGCCGATGCCGGAAGCCAAGCTTGAAATGACCGATGACAAGGAAATCGATGCGCTGTCGCGCTCGATCCTTGCCCAGTTCGAGGCCTACGCCAAACTCAACAAGAAAGTGCCGGCCGAGCTGCTGCCGTCGCTGGCGAGCATGGATTCGCCGGGGCGTCTGGCAGACACGATCGCCGCGCACTTGAACCTCAAGCTCGAGGACAAGCAGGAGGTGCTGGAAATCGCCGATGCCAAGTCGCGCCTTGAGCATGTGCTCAGCGAGCTCGAAGGCGAGATCGATGTCCTGCAGATCGAGAAGAAGATCCGCTCGCGCGTGAAGACGCAGATGGAGAAAAACCAGCGCGAGTACTACCTCAACGAGCAGATGAAGGCGATCCAGAAGGAGCTCGGCGAGAACGAGGAAGGGCCGAGCGAGCAGGAAGAGATCGCGCAGAAGATCGAAAAGGCCGGCATGCACAAGGAGGCCAAGACCAAGGCCATTGCCGAGTTCAACAAGCTCAAGATGATGCCGCCGATGTCGGCGGAAGCGACGGTCGTGCGCAACTATCTGGACTGGCTGACCCAGGTGCCCTGGAAGAAGCGCACCAAGACCCACATCGACCTTGAAGCCTGCCAGACCAAGCTCGACGAAGATCACTACGGCCTCGAGAAGGTCAAGGAGCGCATCGTCGAGCATCTCGCCGTGCAATCGCGGATGAAGAAGCTCAAGGGTCCGATCCTGTGCCTGGTCGGTCCTCCGGGCGTCGGCAAGACCTCGCTCGGCCGCTCGATTGCCGAGGCGGTCAATCGCAAGTTCGTGCGCATGTCGCTCGGTGGCGTGCGTGACGAGGCGGAGATCCGTGGCCATCGCCGGACCTACATCGGCTCGATGCCGGGCAAGATCGTGCAGAACATGTCGAAGGTCGGTGTGAAGAATCCGCTGTTCCTGCTCGACGAAATCGACAAGATGGCGATGGACTTCCGCGGCGATCCGTCATCGGCGCTGCTCGAGGTGCTCGACCCCGAACAGAACTCGACCTTCCAGGATCACTATCTGGAAGTCGACTTCGACCTGTCCGACGTCATGTTCATCGCGACTGCAAACACCCTGAACATTCCGGGTCCGTTGCTCGACCGCATGGAAGTGATCCGTCTCGCCGGCTACACCGAGGACGAGAAGGTCAACATCGCGCGTCAGTATCTGCTGTCCAAGCAGATGAAGAACAACGGCCTCAAGGACGGCGAGCTGAAGGTCGGCGAGGACGTGCTGATCGACATCATCCGCTACTACACGCGCGAGGCGGGCGTGCGC
>JALYJV010000201.1 GCA_030775105.1 Pseudomonadota bacterium
CCAGCTTGCCGTAGACCCCTGCAGCGGAACGCTCATGGCGCTGGGCGTAGACGGCATAGCCGAAGCTGTAGCTGCTGTTGAGTGCAAGCTGGTTGAGCAACTGATCGGACCAGCGCGCGAACATCGCCGGATTCGCCGGCCGGTGGTCGATGCTGCTACGGATCAGCAGGGCATCCGTGCCGAGCAGCAACGGCCAAAGCAGCAGCACAGACCACGTCGCCCGGGTCCACTGCGGCGCTGTGTTCCGCACCCAGCGCAGCCACCAGAACGCGCCTGCGACCAGCACCGAAATGCCAAGCAGCAACGGCACGCGAAAGCCGGTCCACAGCATTGGCAGAACACTGTCCAACTCACGCAGGTACTCAACCGCAAGATGGTTCGGACGTGACTCGTACTCGGCGAGAAAGGTCGGCGTTGCCACTTCGAGCACTGCAGCGGCGATCGCCAGTCCACCCAGCCACAAGCGGCTGATGCGCCACCACAGCGGCGCAGTCATCGGGCGCGACAACAGCGGCCACAGCAGGATCGGCAGGCTCAGCATCACACCCATGCCGATCAGATCAACGCGAAGGCCGATGCCGAGCAACTGAGGCAAGTCACCCCAGTTCCAGCGTTCTGCGGAGATCGACACCAGCACTGCGCGACTCAGCGTCCACAGCGTCAGCAGTGCAAGTGCCCAAGCTGCCATCCAGCGCAGCGCGACAGCGGAGATTGCTGCAGCGTACGCCGCCTTCGGCTTGCGCCGCGTTGGCGTGATTGCGGAACTGTCATCGGCCGTTGTTGCGTACATGCGGGGTATCCAGGTCCCCTGATACGGGGGGCTCTGGTCCAGTCACGCAAGGCGGAGGCCGCTGGTGCCGCGTTTCAACGCGGAGATCTAACTCATTGCTTTACAAGTTGAATCGTCCGGCGCATCAGGGGGACGATCAGGCCTGGCACGCGCACGGAAACCCGCCAGCGCGCAGACTTTGTCGACAATCTTTGCAGTCTCCGCCGCGCGAAACGCGTCAAGCAGCGACGCTCATCTCGACGCCGGCCGGCACTGCGCGACGAACTGGCCGGGCGGCACCAGCTGTCCTTCAGGGGTCAGCACGAGCAGCACCTTGAGTCCGCTCGCGAGCGTGCAGTACCGGAGGTATCCGATGGCCCCGTCGGTCTGTGCAATGAATAGCGCCATTGCAACCTCGGACTGCACGACATGCGGCGGCAGAATGCCGTGGAAGTACTGCTCGTTCCAGTAGTCCTCGAGCGCCGCCGGACGCAGCTTCAGGATCGCTTCGGAGAACTGCTCACGCAGCGGGTCGCTCGCCGGCAGGTTCACCGGCTGTATGCGATCGCCATCGCTCCAGCGACTTTTCTTGCGCATGTAGATCAACGCAAGCTTTTCGGCGTCGATCAGGTCCGAAGCGCGGTCGGCAGCAACGACAACCGCCAAGGGTTCCATCTCTGACCACACTGGCGCTGCGCGCAGCGCAACGAGCACCGTCAGAACCAGGCCGATCCAGCGCCGCATGCCCTTGATCTGCATCTGCCGGCTCAGAACAGCACCGCGATCGAGGCACGCAGGCCGTCCACGACGCCGATCTCATTGTCGGTGGCCTCGCTGTATTCGGCCTTGAGAACCACGGCCGGCATGTACCTGTATGTCAATCCGAACAGGTACAGGTTCATGTCCTTGGTGAAGACCGAATCCTCGAAGGTCTCGTAGCGCGTGACGCCGTAGAGGCGCTCGCCCAACGGCACGACCAACTGCAGATAGCCGCCGCGCTCGTCGTTGGGGCTCTGGGTCAGGCGCGTGACGCGATAGCCGAATTCGCCGGACAGCTCGACCCGGTTCCAGGACCAGTGGAAATCAAATCCATACAGCTTTCGACGCTCGAAGTTGCTGCTCGCAAGCTCGAAATCGACAAAGGACAGCCCGAGTTGCAAAGTCGAAATAGGATTCAACCCGACCCGGCCACCGTAGGCCTCGCTGAAGGTATCGAGGTCGGGCGCCGGAAACAGCTCCTCCCCTGGAGAGGCGTACACCGAGTAATCGACCGCCCCGACCGGGCTGGGCAAGACGCCATAGACCATCGCGCCGGTCGCATTGGTCGGGAAGGTGCTTTCGGTGATCAATGGCCGCGAGCTAGTCCATACCAACGGTGCCGCATGGATCAGGTTCCATCGACCGACCGGCGTCAGGAACTTGCCGATCCGCAGCTTCGCGGCGTCACGCCAGGCGTAATCGAAGTAGAGACGTTCCATGCGCGGGCTGGCATCGTCGGTGGTCGTGAGCCCCGGACTGGCGATCAGGACGTCCTCCAGTTCAAGCTCGGCAAAGAAGCGCCACTGGGAGTCTCCCTCCCACCAGAGGAAGCCGCTGATCGCCTCGATCGCCGCCTGCCACTCCTGCCCTTCGGCACCTTCGCGAGCGCCGAGGACCCCATAGCCGCCGGCGCGGAATCCGCTGTCGCCGAACGTCAGTCCATGTCCAAGCTGGTAGTGGCGCGCCATTGGGTCGAGCCGGATGTCGCGCGCAGAGGCAGCATCCGCCCCGAACGCATTGGCCGATGCGACGGCGACCGCGAGCGCAGCGATGCCGTACAAGCTGCGGGTTATGATGGTGTGCAGCTTTGCAGCAAGCATGGGCATCGTGTCCTGATCACCTCTGGTTAGTCTAGACCACCGTTTGAGCATCCGACGCATCCTGGTAGTCGCGTTTCTGCTGGTGAGTCTCATCCCGGCGGTGATGGTCACGCTGCTCGCGTTCGTCAACAGCCGCAACGCGCTGCTCGACGAGATCACCCACAGCCTCGGACTCACGGCATCTGCGGTTTCCCTGGACATCGACCGCCAGTTGTTCGAGCGCCTTCTGAACGCCACGACCTGGAATCATCTGGAAGTGATGGAGGACATCCGGCTCGGCGATGTCGACAAGCGCCTGTCCCGCTTCCTCTCGGAAACCAAGCTGCACCACGGCGGTGTCTATCTCGATCTGCACGCGATCGACATGGACGGGCGGATCGTCGCATCCAGCGTGCCGGCAAGCATCGGTGCGTCCCCGCAACTGTCGACGCCTTGGCTGGTCGCCGATCTGAACAACGAACGCGTCGATGTCTTCGGTCCTGGCGCTGCCGACGGCGCTCCGAGGTTCACGCTGCGCAGCGCAATCACCTCACAGTTCTCCAATGAAGTGGTCGGCTTTCTTGTGCTCGAAGTCGACTGGCTGCAGATCGAAAAGGTTCTGGATCAGTCATCAACGCCGACCCGCCAGATCCTGATCCTCGATCACGAGGGACGGATTGCCGCAGCCTCGTGGAACCTGAGGTCCAAGGGCATTGTGCACGGCGCAGCCGGCAACGAGTGGCGTCCTGCCGTCACCGCAGAACTCATCGAGGAAAGGAATCACACCAGCGCCTTCGATGGGCCAACGATCATCGGCTACGAGAAGTCCCGCGGCACCGATCACTTCTCCGGCTTCGACTGGACCTTCGTGCTGCTGCAATCCAGTGCGGAAGCACTGGCGCCGATCGAGCGCATGGCCTGGGGCTTCGCCGGCATCCTCGCCCTGATGTCGGTTGGCGTGATCATGGTGTCGCTGTGGGTCGCAGGTGCGATCTCGCGACCGATCATCGCGCTCACCGAATTCACCCGTCGCTTTCTGCAGCCGGGTCCGGCACCGGAACCGCCGCTCGCAGGACCCGGCGAAGTCGGCGAACTCACGCGCAGCTTTACCCGCATGGTCGGCGATCTGCAGCAATCCCAGCGCACCCTCACCCAGGCCTCCAAGCTCGCAGCTGTGGGCGAAGTGACCGCGCTGCTGGCGCACGAAGTCCGCACGCCGCTGGGCATCCTGCGCTCGTCGGCGCAGATGTTGCGCCTGGATGCGAGCATCGGTGCCGAGAATCATGAGCTCATGCAGATCATCATCACGGAAAGCGAGCGTCTGAACCGGCTCGTCGGGTCGATGCTGGACAGCACACGCACGCGCCCGCCGGATTTTGCAGCGACAGATATTCATGGTCTGATCGCACACACCTGCACGCTGCTGGCTGCGCAGGCGCGCGATCACGGGATCGTGATCGACGTAAACGCCCGAGCTGCAAACGTCGTCATCGATTGCGATCCGGAACAGATGACCCAGGTATTTCTGAACATCATGATGAATGCGCTGCAGATCCTTCCCAGCGGCGGCCGGATCGAAGTGACCACGAGCGATGAACCGAATCGACTGATTGTGGAAATCGCCGACGACGGTCCGGGCATTCCGGAAGATCAGCGCAGCCAGATCTTCGATCCGTTCGTCTTCAAGCGCGAAGGTGGGCTGGGCCTGGGGCTGGCGGTCGTGCGGACCATTGTCCGCAGCCATGGCGGCGAAATCGCAGCGACATCGAGCGATCTCGGCGGCGCGCTGTTTCGCATCGCACTACCCAGATCAAAGCCATCGAGAGCACTGGAATGAGTACCGTATCCCGCGGCGAAGCGCGCCGGGTCCTGGTCGTCGACGACGAGGCCAACATGCGTCGGGTGCTGGAGATCATGCTCGCACGGCAGGGCTACAAGACCTGGAGCGCCGCCAACGGCCGCGAGGCCTTCGAGCGGCTGGCCGAAGAGCCCGCCGATCTGGTCATCAGCGACCTGCGCATGCCGGACATGAACGGCATCGACCTGCTGCGAAATCTCAGGGCCGCCGGCAATCCGGTGCCGCTGATCATGATCACCGCTCAGGGGACCATCGAATCCGCTGTTGAGGCGATGCGTCTCGGTGCCTGCGACTACCTGCTGCGCCCGTTCGATGTGGAGACGCTGGATCTCGCCATCGGTCGCGTCTTCCAGACCCAGGCACTGCTGCGACAGAACGCGTTTCTGCAGAAGGAAGTCGACCGCAACTGGGACGGCCTGATCGGCGACGGCGATGCGATGCAGAACCTGCGTCGACAGATCACCCAGGTCGCCCCCACCCGCGCCAATGTCCTGCTCACCGGGGAAACCGGCACCGGCAAGGAAGTGGTTGCACGTGCGGTTCACCGCGCATCAGATCGAAAGGATCGGCTATTCGTGCCGATCAACTGCGCTGCGATTCCGGCCGAGATGCTTGAGAGCGAGATGTTCGGTCACGAGAAAGGTGCATTCACCGGCGCCCACAAGGAGCGTGTCGGGAAATTCGAACTCGCTGACGGCGGAACGATCTTTCTGGACGAGATCACCGAGATGCCGGCGGCGCTGCAGGCAAAACTGCTGCGCGTCCTGCAGGAAGGCACAGTCGAACGACTCGGCAGCAACACGACAATCCAGCTCGATGTCCGGGTGATCGCTGCAAGCAACCGCCGCCCCCGTGACGCTATCGCCGCCGGTCGATTGCGAGAGGATCTGTTCTATCGCCTCAACGTCTTTGCAATCGACCTGCCGCCATTGCGCGAAAGACGCGAAGACATATCGGCCCTGGTGACGCACTTTGTGCAGACATTCTCGTCAGCCCCAATTCAAGGCCCGGTCATGTCCGTTGCCGCCCTGGAATACCTGCAACTGCACAACTGGCCCGGCAACGTCCGCGAGCTCGCGAACCTGGTGGAGCGCGCGTTGATCCTCAGCGGCGGGCGCATGATCGATCTCGCTCACCTGCCTCAGGACGACGCTGAACCGGCGAGCGGCCGGGCAAACAGCGAGATTGCAGCGGGAGATCTCAATCTAGACTCAGCTGTGGCGATTCTGGAGAAGCGAATGATCAGCGAAGCCATGCGTCAGTCGGGCGGCAACAAGTCGCGTGCCGCGCAGCTGCTGCAGATCAGCGAGCGTTCGATTTTCTACAAGATCAAGAAGTACGGCTTGTAGCGACGCTCAGCGCCTGCTGATGATCGCCAGCCCCACCAGGCGCGACACCACCAGCGCGAGGTACATCACGCCGGTGAACTGCTCGAGCATGACGATGCCGCGCGCCATCGGCGACAGCGGCAGCACGTCGCCGATACCCACGCCGGAGAGCACCGTGAAGCTGAGGAACAGCAGTTCTATCCATGGCCGCAGCTCGCCGGGTGCAGTCAGGCCGACGAACGCTGCCGGGTTCAACGCCTGACAGGCGACGTACAGGTGCGCGAACGCCCAGGCCAGCAGCGTGAAGGTCGCACCCGCTGCGAACAGCTCGTCCGAGGTCGCGACATGGTCGTCGAACATGTAGGCGATGAGGCTGCCGGCGGCATAGACGTAGAACGCCGCCTCGGACAGTGACGTCAGCAAAGTCAGTGTCGGCGACTGCGCCGTGATGTTCAGTATTCCGAGCCCGACCACGCACAGCGCCAGCAACGCGCCGATCCAGTTCGCCCACGGGCTGCGCCTGACGACCCATAGCGCGAAGCCAAGCACCACCAACCCGAAACCGTTGAACAGCGCGCGGCCGGTCGCAGTGCTTTCCATCAGTGGATACAGCACCAGGCCCAGCAGCTGCACCAGCAAAAGGCCGGCGGACGGGTTGCGACGGATGTGGATCAGTGCGCGAAGGGCCGGGATGGACGGCATCGGTTCAGAGTGAGCGGACAGCCAAGGGTTGAAACATACGGGTTTATCGCGCTGGCTGCAGCAGGACGGCAGCAGAATGACGAATCAGAAACACCTCCAGCGCCGTCAGGCACGTTTCGCACTTCAATGTGCTGAGGTGATCTTCCGACTCGATCCGTATCATCTCCACCGCAGGATTGACCTGGGCCAGTTGCTCGACGGTGTCGCTGGGATCATCGTCCGGCCCGCCACGCATGCCCATCAACGGTACCTTGATCGCGGCGGCCTGTTCTTCGCTAACAGTCAGCTCATGGAGGCTGCCCACCAGTAGCAGCAAGGCAACGCTGTCGTGCTCCGGGCGTGGGGATTCGCCGTTGATGCCGACGAATGCTTTGACGCGTGCCCAGGCGAACTTCCCCTTGATCAGCCAGCCGATCAACTTGAGTTCCGCGCGGGTGAACAGGCCGTTGCCGATCGTGACTGCAGAGTGGAATCGCTCGGGATAATTCGCAGCGAGATTCAACGCAACAATGCCGCCCATCGAATGCCCGATCAGATGCGCCGTGGGAATGCCCAGGTGGTCCATCAGCTTCAACACATCCGTCGCAAGGTGCTTGCCGTAGGCATCTTCGCCGTGGGGCTTGTCGCTGCGGCCGTGTCCGCGCTGGTCGATGCCGATCACGCGAAACGACGGGCTCAGCCGCTCGGCGAGCGGTGTCAGCGCCGGTTCGAATGCGCCGTCGAAACCGTGCAGGATGATCACCGTATCGCCACTCCCGTTATCGGTATAGGCCAGCTCCGCGCCTTCCGATTCGTAGACGGCGTAATCGCGTGCGCTTGCGCCCTGCGCAGAGAAGAGCAGCAGAAAAGCAGCACCAGCCGTGGTCAGCCAGGCGACAACCGCGGACTTTGATTGATCTGACCTGCTCGCCATTCGGCTTCCCCAGAGCGCTCTGACGTGATGTTCAGCCGTGCATGGTTCGGCATCGGCAGTCGTCAGCATAGCTCTTGATCGTGAACCGCTCCCGCGCGGCCGACGGAATCCTTATTTCGCCTGCGCGAGCGTTTTCAGCCGTTCGAGAAACTTCTGCGGCAGCGAGCGGTGTCCGCCTTCTGCATTGACGATGACTGTCGCACCGGGAATATTCTCGGCAAGCCAACGGCCATGCCCCTCTGGCACGTTCACGTCATGGAAGCCGTACTCGATGATGACCGGGGCCTCGGCTTCGCGCGGATCGAAGCCCCAGTCGCGCGCCATCGCGGAAAAATCGTCGATGAAGCCCCAGTAGCCGGGACGCAGCGCCTCGATAAAGTTGGCGGCATAGCTGGCGGCAGTCAGTCTCATGACGGCGGCATCGGCCTCCGGCATCTTCATGTCGCCGGCGATCGTCATCGGGTCGACGCGCGCTGCGGCAACCATGCGGTCGAGGTCGCTGGTCAGCGCCGCGTGGGTCTGTTCGCGCGGCAGGTCCGCCGCCCTGAAACGGCGGATGTTTTCCGGGTCCATGCCTTCGAAGAAGCCCTCGTCGCCCAGCAGCAGGCGCGGCGCAACACCGACGTTGCAATGCACCAGCGTCGCGCGTGACGCGAGCAGCGTGGCCACCGCCAATGCATGCGGACCGCCGCCGGAGTTGCCGATGAATCCGGCGCGCTCCACCCCGGCTGCATCGAGTATCACTTCGATGTCTGCAACCGCATCCTTGACGCTGCGCCCCGGCTGCGGATCGGAATAGCCGTAGCCCGGCCGTTCGTAACTGATCTGGCGAATGCCCGCCTTCCTCAGGTTCTCGTCGTCGCCGTAGCGCGACAGGCGGCAGCCTGGCGTGCCGTGCAGCACCACGACCGGGCGGCCGTCGTGTGCACCGTTCTCGGTCCATGCCAGGCGACGTCCGCCCGGGCGGTGCAGAATATTCGGCGACGCACCTGTCGCAGTATCGGAAGCGCTCATGGGGACTGATTCAATCCCAGGGGTTTTCGACGCGCGGCCAGAAATGATTGTCGCGCTTGCTGAAAGTCATGTCGGCGAAAGCCTGCGAAGTCGAACCCGGTGTTCCGACATACAGCACCTTGCTGGCGATCGGGGCGAAGTCCGCATGGAAATGCTGCGACGACTTCACGACGATCATCTGCTTGTCGGTCAGCGTAATGCCGAGCTTCTCGAAACAGTCCCGCGACATCACCTGCGAGCGCGTCGTGTTGAGGGCGATGTCGATGCCGCCTGCGGTACGCACCCAGGCACCGGTCCCCAGCGGGCGGTGCGCACCCAGGCCCATCTGGCCATGGTTCTCGACGATCGCGCGGACCGTCACCGACACATCAACCGGATCACCGGACATCGGCCCGCACTTGCCACCGATGCGCAGCGTGATCTGCGCGCCGACGCCGGCGCTCTGGCACAGCGCCACTGCGCCAAGATCCCAGAACAGACCGATCACTGCATTGCCGATGTTCGTGTCGATCATCGCCTTCAGCATGAAGGTACTGTCGCTCATCGCGCCGCCGCCGGCGTTGTCGCCGATGTCGGCGAGCACGACCGGGCCTCGGGCTGCGGATTTCGCTTCGGCAAGCGCCGCGGCGATCGACAGCGGTGGATCGTAGGTCTGCATGCGCAGATCGCGAAATTCACGGTCCAGCTGCTTCGCCAGTGCTTCGGCCTTCGGCAGGTCGTTGTCGGTGATCACCCACAGTCGGGCGCCGCAGTCCGGCACGTCACCCCACGGAAAGCCGTGACCGAGCGACACAGAGAGAACGCCATCCCTGCCCTCGAAGGATTGCATGCGCTTGACGAATGAAATCATCGGTTCGCGCGTCGTGTGCCAGAGGCCGATCATCCGGCAGTCGACCATCGCGGTCGTTGGCTTGATCCTGCCCGCGGCCTGCTGCATCAGCAGCGCATACAGCTCGCGCAGGCGATCGATGCCGTCGACATGTGGATATTCCTTGTACGCAATGATGATGTCGGCATGCTGGTGCATGCGCGCGGTGGTGTGGCAATGCAGGTCCAGTTCCACGCCGATCGGCACCGTCGGACCCACGATCCTGCGCACGTGCTCGATCAGGTCGCCCTCGCAGTCGTCATAGCCGTGCGCAACCATCGCACCGTGCAGTGTCAGCTGCACGGCATCCACCGGTAGCGCCGCCTTGAGATCATCAAGGATGATCTGGCGGTATTCCTCGTAGAGCGCGTGCAGCGTCGGACCGGAAGGCTGCGCGAAAGCGGTGAGGCTCTCGACCACCGTATGACCATCTGCCGCCGCGAGGCGCTTCAGCTCGGCGTGGAACACGCCCATGGCCTCCGCCGCCTTGATGCTGCCGTCACCGCGGTAGACGCCATACACCTCGAAGTCGATGCGACCGGTGGGCACGACCGCTGAAGTATTGGTTTCGGTGGCAAAGGTCGCGACGAATATTTTCATGGGCGGGATGGAGGCGAGGATTTCACGGGACCAATCTCGCAGCTGTCGCTGCGGCATGCATCCGTGAAAATACCGGCAGTTCCGTGCGCTGTCGAAACCGGCACCCGGTCATTTCCCGTGATTCTGCGGATAGGCGCGGCTGTGCGACGTTGGTCTACTAGCGGCACATTTTCTGGCCACATTCACTGGGTCTCCGTCATGAACGTTTCGTCCGTCAGCCACTCGAACAACGCCACCGTGGTCACGCTGCGTGGCCCCTACCTGCTGTTCCTGGGCGAAGCCGACTTCGATCAGCGCGCCAAGACCGCCTTCGGTCTGCGTGACTGGGCGCCGGAGCGTTGCCTCGGACAGCTGCGACTGCCCGCCTGCCAGGTCACGCTCGGCCTGCCTGACATGACGCCTGCTGAAGCCGCGGCGAAAGGCTGCGGCTCGCTGGTGATCGGCGTCGCGCCCAAGGGTGGTCGCATTGCCGAAAACTGGGTGCCGGTGTTGCGCGCCGCAGTGGATGCCGGCCTCGACATCGTCAGCGGTATGCACGATTCGCTGTCCGACGTGCCCGGTCTCGCTGAACTTGCCCAGACACGCGGCGTGCGCCTGGTCGATGTGCGCAACCCACCCACGGGCCTGCCGACCGGCACCGGCCGCAAGCGCAGCGGCAAGCGTCTGCTCACAGTCGGCACCGACTGCGCACTTGGCAAGAAATACACCGCGCTGGCGATTGCCAATGCGTTGCGCGAACGTAAGATCGCTGCGGATTTCCGCGCGACCGGCCAGACCGGCATCATGATTGTCGGTTCGGGTCTGCCGATGGATGCGGTCGTCGCCGACTTCAGCGCCGGCGCCGCCGAAGTACTGTCGCCGGACGCGGCTGCGGATCACTGGGACATCGTCGAAGGCCAGGGCTCGCTGTTCCATCCTGCGTATGCCGGCGTCACACTCGGCCTGCTGCATGGCTCGCAACCCGATGCGATCGTGCTGTGCCATGACCCGGCGATCTCGCGCATCAAGTCGCTGCCGAATTTCCCGACACCGAGTCTCGAGGTCGCGGTGCAGGCTTACCTGCAGGCCGGCGCGCTGACCAATCCGGACATCCGCCTGGTCGGCGTGAGCCTGATCACCGAGAAGATGGATGAAGCCACGCGCCTTCGCACGCTTGCCGATGCCGAGCAACGCCTCGGCGTGCCGGCGTTCGATCCGCTGAAGACGACCCTGCAACCGCTGATCGATCGTATGCTCGCTGCATGACACTGCAACTCACGATTCAGCTACGCAGCTGGCGGCTCAAGGAGCCCTTCGTGATCGCGCGCGGCACGCGCACGGTCGCAAATTCCATCGTGGTCGAGCTGAATGCCGGCAATCACATCGGGCGCGGCGAAGCAGCAGGCGTGCCGTATGCCGGTGAAACCCAGGCATCGATGACGGCGCAGATCGAGCAGGCGCGCAACGCCATCGAGTCCGGTGCGACGCGACATGAGTTGATTCATCTTCTGCCTGCCGGCGGCGCGCGCAATGCGGTCGATGCCGCACTATGGGATCTCGAAGCCAAACAGACCGGCGTCCGCGCCTGGACCCGTGCCGGCGTATCGACCGGCGGTGCGGTGCAGAGCGCGGTGACGATCGGCATCCGTACGCCAGCGGCATACGAGACCGCTGCACGCGCACTCGCCGATCATCCCTGGCTCAAGATCAAGGTCGACGCCACCGATCCGATCGCCGCCGTGGCCGCGGTGCGCCGCGGTGCGCCGCGAGCACAGCTGATTGTCGATGCCAACCAGTCATGGAATCTCGAAGATCTCGCGCGATTCGCTCCCGCGCTCAGTGAATACAAGGTCGATCTGCTCGAACAGCCGCTTGCAGCGGGCAAGGACGATGGCCTGTCGAAATCCTCGAGTCCGATTCCGATCTGCGCCGATGAATCGGTCAATACCATCGACGACCTTCCGCGCCTCGCCGGGCGCTATGAGTTCATCAACATCAAGCTCGACAAGGCGGGCGGCCTGACCAGTGCACTTGAACTCGCGCATGCTGCACAGCGCCTCGGCTTCCGCCTGATGAGCGGCTGCATGGTTGGCGCCTCGCTGGCGATGGCGCCGGCGATGGTTCTGGCGCAACGCTGCGAGATCAACGATCTCGATGGTGCCTTCCTGCTCGCCGAAGACTGGCCCGACGGCATCGTCTATGAGTGCGGCAACATGCAACCGCCCTGGCCTGCGTTCTGGGGCTAGTGGCCTGCACAGCTGCCACCTCAGCCCGTTCGCCTCGAGTGCCTTGCGCGGAGCGCAAGGTGTATCGAGAGGCCGCAACGGCAGTCCGAGCATCTCGATACACCGACTTCGCCGGCACTCGACACGAACGGGGGACTCTGCGTGAGCTCCCTAAAGCGCAGTGAGCAGCGCGAGCACGCCGAACACGATGCCGGGCAGATTGGCGACAACAATCGGCCAGTCGGTCTTCGGCTTCAAGGCACCGTATGCCGTCCACAGCAGACAGTTCACGACCGTGATCGCCGGCTGGATGATCGAACCCTTGTGGCCGTCCAGATTGAGGCGGATCTGATCGGCGTAGGACAGGAACATTGCACAGGCCATAGC
>JALYJV010000202.1 GCA_030775105.1 Pseudomonadota bacterium
TGTCATCGACGATCTTGGCAAAGCCGATGATGTGGACCTTGATGCCGTCCTTCTCGTACTTGGCTCGCAGCTCTTCGAGATAGCTGCCGACCTTGCGATAGTCGATCTTCTCGCCGGTTGTCGGATCGATCTCCAGCAACTCGGCCATGATCATCGCGCCGCGCTGGTCGTTGGTGACGAGGCGACCGATGACCTGCGCCTTGGCGACGTTGGAGCGGACTTTCTCCAGGACTTCGGGTGTCGGTTCGTAGTCCGGCGGGATGACCGTCGCACCGGCAAGTCCGCCTTCGACGTTCTCGACGTAGTTGACGTTGGGTGTGAACAGCGACATCACGCGCGCGCGGTCGACGCCGGGCGTGAAGAAGACGTCGTCGGTCGCCTTCTGCAGCTGACTCATGAACGCTTCGTTGTAGATGTCGCCGTCTTCCTGGATCAGCGAGAACAGCACGGTGTTGGCGCCGCCGAAATCGCGGTAGTACTCGCGGAACTTCTCCATGTACGGATGCGTCAGCGGTACCGACTTGAGCCAGCCGGCGTCCGGCTGCAGGCGCGCGGTCTGCATCAGGAACAGTACGGTCAGTACGATGAGTATCCAGTGCGTCAGATGACGCCGGGCATAGATGATCGGCTCGACGACACGCAGGATGCGGTCGGTTAACGGGCCACTGATTGCGGCTCCAGCCATGGCAATCCCCCAAGCAAGCTTTGTAGTGGTTTTACTGGGACAGCGGCAGCTTCTGCACGCCAGCCGTGCCAACGACGATCAGCGCATTGCCGTCGACAATGCCGGCATTCATGTTGTTCTCCGGCGCCAGCGGCAGGCGTTCAATGCGCTGGTTCTGCAGGTCGGCGTGCATGACGTGGCCGTTCATGCCGAACAGCAACACGCGGCCGTCGGCCCCGACGCTGCCGCCATACAGGCTTTCAAAATCCGTGCTCGCCAGCGCTGTCCAGCCCGGTACTGCCGTGATCGGACTGGCACCTGAAGTCGCCGCCTCGGGATCGAAGTCGGCATTGCGCATGGCTTCCAGGTCCGCAGCGGTGAGCACTGCGGTAGCGCCGATATCCGCAGCGTGGAAGGCATTGCCGCGCAGGCCGAAGATCAGCGCGCCCTTGTCACCGACCGCCAATGCGCCGAAGTAGGAGCCCGTATACGGCGAACGCAGCTGTTGCCAGCTGGTCCCCCGATCCGTCGAACGGGCGAGAAAGCCGCGTTCGCCGGTGATCAGCAGGCTGCCGTCGCCAAGCGCAATCAGGTTGTACAGGTTCGGACCATCGGCTAGGACGTCCGTTTCGATGGCCGTCCAGTTTGCGCCACCGTCGCTGCTGCGCAGCAGCGCGCCATTCGCGCCGGCCAGCAGACCGTTCTGCGCATCGAGGAAAAGCACGTCGAAGTAGGGTTTGGCCCAGCCCGCGTCGAATTGCTGCAGCGACCAACTCGCGCCGCCGTCGACCGTCTGCAGTACGGTGCCGTCGTAGCCGGTTGCCCAGCCCAGCCTGTCGTCGAGGAAGCGCAGGCGCGTAAGCGTTGCATTGACCGGTACCGCAACTTGCTGCCAGGCAACGCCATCGGTGGATCGCAGGATGTTGCCGCGCTGGCCGGCCACCACGAAATGGTCGCCGGCACGGGCAACATCGAGCAGCAGGGCGCTGTGCGATCGCGGAGCCATCACCGCAGCGCGCGGTGCCAGCGAGGTGTCAGTCGCGTTTGAGCCTTCCTCGTCGTCCTGGGCGAACGCCGGCGCAGCGCCAAGGTGCAGCAGGGTGGCCAGTGCCGCGCCACCCACCCATGTCCCCATCCATGCCCTGTTGCTACGCATCGGCATCCCCCTGTCGGATCAGCAGCAGATCAGCGGCTCTGCGCCTTGCGCGCCAGACCGTTCGGTGCGAAGGCCTTGTCGTCCAGCGTGATCTTGAAGTCGCTGATCCTGTCTTCGTTCGACAGCGCGGTGACGAAGTAGCGGCCGCTCTGCAGGTCGTAGATCAGTTCCGGAATGCCAGTCACGGTCGGCACGAACGGCACGGTGATCAGCTGCGCTTCCTGCACTTTCCACAGCTGGCCGCGATTGTCGTAGCAATCGACGACGGCGACGGCCCAGCTGTCTTCATCAACGTAGAAGCGGCGCTTCTTGAACTGGTGACGCAGGCCGGAGCGCAGCGTCGCCTCGACAATCCAGACGCGATGCAGCTCGTAACGCGACAGGTTCTGGTTGATATGACCAGGACGGATGATGTCCTTGTACTTCACCAGTGGCGCATTGATCAGGAAGGAGTTGTATGCGATGTACATTTCCTTCTTGCCCACCAGCTTCCAGTCGTAGCGGTCGAGCGCGCCGTTGAAGAGGTCGACCTGGTCGTTGAACTGCTCACCGTCGGTGCCGATGTACGGGTTGTCGTAACCCACGTCCGGTGCGCGATTCACGCGGCCGAGCCCCGGGTTGTAGATCCATGCGTCGCGGCCGCTGCCACCGGCACCGCTGGTTTCGTGTACGAGAATGAGCTGGCCGGCGACGCGCGGCGGTGACAGTACTTCCGAGAGGTAATACAGCAGGTTCTTGGTGCCCGGATTCGATTCCTGGAGGTTGGCGTACTTGAACTTCACGTCCTCAACGAGCTTCGAGATCTTGAAGCTGCCGTCGGTCTTGACGATCGCCTGGTTGTTGTAGCGGCGCACGGCGCTGCCGCGGAAGCGCATCTTGTGGTTCCACAGCACTTCGGCGCCGCTCTTCGGAATCGGGAACGGGAAGCCGAGCACGGCGCCGCTGACTTCATCGGTACCCTTGAGCTCGGCGGTGGTCGCGTTCTTGATCGTCGCCTGTTCGACCTCAGGCGGGAAATACGCCGACCGCAGTGTCGGGTAGACGACCATCTTGTAGTCCGGATACTTGGCGAACATCGCCTTGTGGCCGTCGGTCAGCTTGTCGGCGTACTTCGACAGGTTGGCCTTGGAGATGATGAACTGCGGCGCCTCGTACTTGCCGCCGCCGCCGATCTGCGCGCGCTGCTTCTGCGCCAGCGCCTGCTGGTCGGCCGGCAGCTTGCCGATGATCACGTCGATCTGCTTGGCGATCGCCGGATAGTCCTCGATCTTGAAGCTGTCGAGGTACTTGAGCAGAGCGTCGAAGTCAGCCGGCGACTTGGTTCGGACTCCTTCGAACTGCTGGCGTACGGCTTCGAGGCTGGCCGGTGTCTGGTTGCGGATCGTGTCGTCGAAGTACTTGCCGCCGATCCACTCCGGGATGCTGCCGTCGGCGTTGGGGCCGGCGGTAGCGCCGACAGCGGTCAGCTCCTTGCCCAGCTTTGCGGCCTCATCAGTAGTCGCTTTGGCAGACGCGGCAGATGCCATCGTCAAGCAAGCGGCTGCGGCCAAGGTCATCCAGGGTGTTGTCGTGCGCATGTCTCACTCTCCTTAACGCCTTTTTACAGCGATGTCTTTCTGGTACTCACGGTCCTTGCAGACTGTGAGACGGTACAGATCAAAAATCCTAGAACGTGTACGAAGCGGCGAAGCCGGCAAAGTCCTTGTCGCGATATCCGTTGACGGTGCCGCCGTCAGCCCAGCCCTGATAGAACAGCTGCAGGTTGATCTGGGCGTTGACCTCGATGTCGGTGCCGACCTGCCACAGCATCGTGCCTTCGATGAAGTTCTGCGCCGGACTGATCGCGATGCCTTCGACGTCGTGCGACCAGACGATCTGCGGCTTGAACGTCCAGTCGAACAGCAGCTGGTTGTATTCGAAGCGGACGATGAACCGATAGCCCGCGGCGAAGTCGTCGGCGAATCCGCTGCGCTGCTGGGTCGGATTCAGGCGCATGGTCGCGGGTGACCCATCCGCCGGCAGACCGCCGGTGCCGTCGGCGCCGGGGCTGTAGTGCGTGTTGTTGTAGTCGCCGCCTTCGAATTGCAGGACATCAAGATCCGGCATGTCCGGCACGATGGTCATGCCGAGTTCGGCGATCAGCTGGATCTGGTCGGCGCCGAAAGGATTGTCGCTGCTGCCGAAGATGCGGATACCGGTGAAATCCACCTGCACGACGTCGAGGCGTTCGTATCCGCGAATCAGCTGATTCGGCTGCACCTTGTCCCAGCCACGGTACTGCATCAGATAGCTCGGCACTGCGTGATCACGTGAGGGCAGGGCAAAGTCGTTGAGCGGATTGGCGACGATCAGGCCGAGCAGCTCGATCGTCTCGGGGGCAGTGAGCGCGGCGATGGCCGAATGCAGATTCAGTCCCAGTGCGACCAGGCTTTCCAGCGACAGCTGACCGACGGTGCCAACGCCGAGAGCGATGTCATTGGCCGGCAGTGCCGGCTGCAGCGCAGTGAACACGACATCGGTGATCTGCACCTGTACCGGAAGGTTCGGGCGGTATGCCACTTCACCGGCCAGTGACCATTTGCCGATCGTTGTGTTGAAGCTCACGCCGTAAAGCTGGATGTCTTCCGGGTAATCCAGAAAGATGCGTGAGGAATCGATTGGCGCGGGTTCGAGGCCATCGGGTGCGAGCTTCATGCCTTCGCAATCGACCAGCGCCTGAACCACGTCGGTTGTCGTGTCCTGGATACAGCTGGCATCGGTCGCGTACATGCTCAGGAACGGCAGGCGGCTGTGATAGTTCAGCGCGTAGAGACTGAACTCGGTGCCGATGTCCTGGATGAACCAGGTGAACTTGGCACCGAACTGGCCGGCATCGCTAGGCTCACCTTCGCTTTGGCCGACCGGCACGGTCAACGACGTATCCGAGATCAATGCGCCGAGGCCCGGCAGGCGTTGCAGGCCGCGCGGATCTTCATGGAAGCCGCCGAGCGACAGCAGCGCGGTCTTGCGGCCGATCACGTCGAACGGCGCGAAGAAGCTGCCGCCCTTGGGCACTTCAACGCCGTCCCAGGCGAGCATGTAGACCAGATCGATCGTCGTGTTTTCGCTCAGCGCAGTACTGAGCACGGCCGCCGGCGTGGTGCGGAACACTGCGGCGATCTGCGTGCCCGGCTGATACAGGTACCGTGCATCAGGCGCGTTGATTTCGCTCAGGCTGTTGACGGCGACCAGCGTCGACTCACCCCAGCGGATGTTCTGGTAGCCGACCGCCAGCGCGTAGTCATGATCGAACACGTTGAACAAGCCGCTGACCAGCAGATTGCCTATCGTGAAGTCGAGGCCGACGTTCTTGGCGACATCATCGGCGCGCTCGGTGTGGCGCGGCTGGAAGTTGGCGTCCGGATGCGTCTCGTCGAAGGCGTAGTTGAGTGGATCGTAGAACACAGTGCCGCCGGCCTTGAAGGTGTAGTCCCCCCAGGTCATCGACAGCTCACTGGTCAGCTTGGAGACCGCCGCGACGATGTCTCCCTGGTCGTAGTTGAGGTTGCCGTCATCCTTGTTGGCGGCGAAGAAGCTGCCAGGTGCGTCAACCAGCTTCTGGTTCGGCTGCGGATTCTCGTTGAACGAGATGCAGGCGTCGTTGACGCCGAAGCCGCAGAGATTCGGATCGAGATTGTTCTTGTCGATCAGCTGTTCGTTGCGATCTTCAAGCCGCCACGACGCACCGAACGAGGCACGGGTCTTGACGTTGCCGTAGAGGTCGCCGTATTCGAACTCCAGCGCCATTGCCTGGCCTGCCGTCAGCAGGGCCGCGGCAGCAACCGTCGTGACAATGAATGGCCCGGGCAGGCCAGCCCCTTGGATACGCATTTCTCCTCCACGCGTAGAACTACGGTGAAGCGACAACCCGGCGCATTTCTGGATGATGCGCTCGAAAGTGGTCGCGGGTGAATCCCGGCAACTGTGACACCAATCAATGTCAATGTCACTAGCGATGCATTTGACTGACGCAGCCGTCACCTTTCAATGACGGCCTTGAAGCTCACTTCTTTTGTGTTTGCGGCGCGAGGCTTTGCAGGGCTTTGTTCAGTCGTCCAAGGACATCCGCGCTTTGCTGGCCGGCAATCGCGGCCAGACGCTGCAGCATCGCCGCGTCCATCTGCGTCACCAGCGGCAGCAGCTGTGGCCAGAGTTGGGCGGCGTCGGCGGCGAGGATCATCGCGGTCAGCACGGCGTCGTCTTGCAGCGCCTTGGTCCTGCTCAGGTGCTGGAGATCGGTATCGCCCATCTCGGCGACGACCGGCAGCAGCGAGGTCCACAGCTGATGGACGTGAGTCAACTCGACCATGCGGTTGATGTCAGCGTCAGCGAGCTTGGCCGCCTGCGCGGCCATCATGCGCCGCTGCGGCGCTGCGATCGCGTTGATCAGCGCCAGGGCTTCGGGCCACAGCTCGGCACCGCGCTGCACGGCCAGCTCGATCATGTGATGCAGGCGCTGTGGCGGCAGCATGTCGATCACCGCGCTGAGCTGGCTCGGGTCTTCGACAAAGAAGCCGATGCGCAGCAGAGCCTCGTCGTCTGTCAACGCCTTGAGGATAGCGCGCATCGAAGGCTCCGGCAGGCTGTCGACGAAACGGCCCATCGTGATGTACTCGCGGCGCCGGGAAAGTTCGATCGCGACGTCCACCGACTGTTGAACCGGCATGCCGGCAATCAACTCCCGAACCTGGCGCGGATCGATCTGCAGGCAGACCTCGGCCAGAAAATCGGTTTTCTGGCGCTTGGCGATATCGATGGCACGGTCGGCGGGCAGGGAGCCGGCAACCCGCGCGCACAGCAGCGGACCCAGCGCTTTTTCGGCGATCAGTCCGGCGACGGCAGCGGGCACCAGCTTGGTCGCAGTCGCAATGCGCTGGAACAGATGACGGTCGGCATCAAATAGCGAAGCTGAAACCCGCTCGCGCAGGGCGCGGATGGCCGGCGCTTCAAGCTTGGCCAGAGGTTCGAGCTGATCCGGATTCGCCCCAAGGATGCGGGCGAGCTTGAGGATTTCTGCATGCTGGGCCAGTGTGCTCATGGCACCAGGATCTTGCGGACCGCACCGCGCAGCAACATCGGAATATGCGACAGCGCACTTTCCATCGCTGCCGCGAGCTGCGCCTTTTGTGTGCGACGCGCGTTCTGGACCAGACCGGCAAGCTTGTCCTGCTCAACTGCACTCAGCGCGCTGAGGTCGGGCAGCGCGCCGCCACCCAACTCCCGCTGCAGGGCCCCTGTATCGGATTTACCACCCACCGGCTTTCTCCCCCAGTGCTGCGCGAAGGACTCTCCGCGTCTCTCGAAACGGGGCCGAGCATAGGACCCCGTACCTCGCGGAACATTGACCGCGCCGACAGACCCTCAGGCGCTGGGGTCCTTCAGAGTTTGTCGCCCGGCGCGCGGTGCTGTTCGCGGAACTGCACCGGTGTCAGTCCGGACCAGCGCTTGAATGCGCGATAAAAGGTGCTCGGCTCGGAAAAGCCGGTCAGGTAGACGATGTTCTCGATCGACTCGGTCGTGCGCGCCAGCAGGCGCTTGGCCAACGTGAACCTGAAGTCGGTGACGATCTGACTGAAGCTGGTGCCGGCGCGCGCGAGTTCGAAGCGCAGGCGGCGCGGCGCGAGGCCGACCTCCTTGGCTACCTCGTCGAGATCGCAGGACTCCAGTTCCAGGCGCTGCGACAGCACCTTGCGGATGCGCTCGACCAGATCGCGCCGGTGCAGGTCGGACAGGCGCTTCTGCGCCAGTTCTTCATGTAGCTCCAGCAGGTCCGGATCCCAGCGCGGAGAACGGTATTCGAGTAGCGCCGGGTTGAACCAGATCTCGCTTTCCGAGCCGCCGAACTCGACCGGGCAGCCGAACACCGTTTCGTACTCCGCCTGTGGACTGCGCGGGCTGCAGCGCAGCTTGACTCGCAGCGGTGGCGCGAAACGATTCTCCGTCACCGAGCGGGCGAACTGGATCAGTTCGTAGACAACGCAGATCTCGGTATGGCGCAGCTGCGGCGCGTCCAGCGTGCTGCCGATGACGCACATGCGGGCACCGGTCTCGTCGTGCACCAGATGCACGCTCAGCGCATCGCTGATCAGGCGAAGATACTTCAGCGCGCGCTGGATGCCATCGCCAAAGGTCGGACTGCTGAACATCAGGTATTCGATGACCTCCCCGCGGAACAGCGGCAGGTGGGGGCAGAGGTGCAGGCCGATGTCGGCGTCGCCGGTCACGCCCTCAACCAGCTGCCAGAACAGGGCCTGCTGCTGATGCGGTGTGCGCAGGTCCTTCAGCGGCAGCTTCTCGGCGTCATAGCCCAGGCGGCTGTACAGTGCGTTGATGTCCACCCCGGCCTTGAGCATGGCCTCGTGAACCACGAGCAGGAACTGTCCGGAATCGCGCATCGTCAGGTTTTTGTTGTTGGGTGCGGTTCGGTCAGGCTGATGGCCCTAGTGTGCCGCAAGCCCGGCTGGCGGTCACGGTCGACTTACCGCACAGACGCAAGGGCTGCACCGTACGGCCAATGTCGGCGACATCGTGACCGGCGAAACTGCAGACTGCATTTCCCCCATTTGGTCTGAGAGCTCCCATGCCTGCCTATAAAGCGCCCTTGCGCGACATGCGCTTCCTGCTCAACGAAGTCTTCGCCTATCCCAAGCACTACGCCGAGCTGTCCAACGGCAAGGATGCCGATCCGGATACCGTCAACGCGATTCTCGACGAAGCCGCGAAGTTCTGCGAAGAGGTGCTGTCGCCGCTGAACCTGTCGGGCGACGAGGAAGGCTGCCGCCTCCAGGACGGCAAGGTGACGACGCCCAAGGGTTTCAAGGACGCCTACGAGCAGTTCGTCGCCGGCGGCTGGCAGGGCCTGTCGCACCCGTCCGAGTTCGGCGGCCAGGGCATGCCAATGTCGCTGGGCTTGCTGAAGTCGGAAATGATGGGCACGGCGAACTGGTCGTTCACGATGTATCCGGGCCTGTCGCTCGGTGCGATGAACACGGTGCTGCAGCACGCCAGCGACGAGCTCAAGGCGATCTACATGCCGCCGCTGACCGAAGGCCGCTGGACGGGCACCATGTGCCTGACCGAACCGCAGTGCGGCACCGACCTCGGCCAGGTCAAGGCCAAGGCCGAGCCGCAGGCGGACGGCAGCTACAGGATCACCGGTACCAAGATCTTCATCTCGGCCGGCGAGCATGACCTCACCGAGAACATCGTCCACATCGTGCTCGCACGCCTGCCGGATGCCCCAGCCGGCACCCGCGGCATCTCGCTGTTCATCGTGCCGAAGATGCAGGTCAACGCCGATGGCAGTGTCGGTGCGGGCAACAACGTGGTCTGCAGTGCGCTTGAGCACAAGATGGGCATCCGTGCCTCGGCCACCGCAGTGCTGAACTTTGACGGTGCCATCGGCTACATGATTGCCGAACCGAACAAGGGTCTCGAGGCCATGTTCACGTTCATGAACACGGCGCGCATCGGCACCGCGGTGCAGGGCGTGGCCCATGCCGAGCTGTCGTTCCAGGGTGCGCTGGCCTATGCCAAGGAGCGCCGCTCGATGCGCGCACTGCGCGGCAAGCAGGAACCGGACAAGGTTGCCGACGCGATCATCCATCACGCCGATGTGCGCCGCATGCTGCTGACGCAGAAGGCCTTCGCCGAAGGCGGCCGCGCGATGATCTACTTCGCCGCGCAGTACGCTGATCACATGACCAACGGCATCATCGAAAACGATGCCGCGAAGTACAAGCTGTGGGACGACAAGCTCGGCTTCTTCACGCCGATCCTCAAGGGCTTCCTGACCGAGATGGGTCTGGAAGCGGCGAACCTCGGCATGCAGGTGTTCGGCGGCCACGGCTACATCAAGGAACACGGCATGGAGCAGATCGCGCGCGATGCGCGCATCGCTACGCTGTACGAAGGTACAACCGGCATCCAGGCGCTGGACCTGCTCGGCCGCAAGGTCCTGCTCGGTACACGCGGCAAGGTCGTACGCGAGTTCACCGGCATGATCGGCAAGTTCGCGCTCGAACATATGGGCAATGCCAAGCTGCGCGGCTTCGCGACCCAGCTCGCGCGCCATGCCGCCGAGTGGAACGTGCTGACCATGCGCGTGATGCTGATGGCCCGCAAGGATCGCGAAGTCGTCAGTGCCGCCTCGCATCACTTCCTGATGTATTCGGGCTACGTGACGATGGCCTACTTCTGGGCGCTGCAGGCTGCTGTGTCCAGCCAGAAGCTTGCGCAGGGCGGCGACGAGAAGCCGGAGTTCTACAAGGCCAAGATCGCGACTGCGAAGTTCTACTTCGATCACCTGCTGCCGCGCGCCAAGGGTCACGCGTCGTCGATGGTCAAGCCGAGCAAGTCGCTGATGCGTCTGAAGGTCGAGAACTTCAGCTTCGACTGAGTTCCCGGAGGGACCAACAGAAAATGGCGCCGATCGGCGCCATTTTCTGTTGCGGCCGAATCAACGGCGGAGCAGGTCGCCGACTGGTTTCGACACCCTGGGGGCAATCGGTTCTTCGCGCGACCTGAGCGGCGCGTCCGAATGACGGCGCGGCGGTGACACACCGGTGTCCGGTGGAATCGGTCCCGATGGTTCGAGATCGGGCCGCGGTCTCGGCCGGTAGTGATAGTGATTCGGGTAATAGAAGTAGTACGGATACGGATAGAAGAACGGTTCGACGTAGTAGGTCTCGGTCTGGCTGCGTTCCGGCCACAGGTAGATCGTCTGTGCGTCCAGTTTCGGATAGCGGTAGTCGAAGTCATCGACCTTGCGCTGTTCGACGCCGGTAACCGCGCCGATGATGGTCACATCGCGTCCGGGCTTGAAAAGTGCGGGATCGAGGAAGCCGGATTTGCAGACGAGGAAACGGCCTTGCTCGCTGTCCGTCATCAGCGGGCGCGCGTTGTAGTCGAGCGGGCGGCCAAGAATTTCAAAGCAGCTCTGCTGCGGCGTGTTGTTCGACGACAGGATAGTGCCGCCCCAGCGTACCGGTGAAACCGCAACGGATTCGCTCAGGGCCGCCTGCTGCGGTGTGATGGCCGCAAACTCGCCCTTGAGTACGGCAGGTGCGGCGCAGGCCCCCAGCAGGAGTGCTGTCGCCAGAACCAGGGGGCGGTGTGCGTTGCGGGCGAGGTACATCGACATGTGCGGCTCCGGGGGACGCCGCCTGTGGCGGCGAGCATAGGGACCAGCCTAGGGGTGACGCGGTGAACCCGAAGTGAACAGACGCAGACGGCTTGGTGCTACTGCGCGGGTACATGACTGGTCGTGACATCGACCAGAACGCGGCCATCGACACCGCTGACCGTTGTGCGCACGACGCTCAGTCGCTTGCCTTTTTTGACATAGATCGACTCGGCTTTCAGTTCGCCGTCGCGCTGGTTGGCGAGCAGGTTAGCGCTGAGTTGGATCGCCAGCGGAAAACCGGCCTGACCCGGCTCAATCTCGCCGCCGCCAAAGGCCAGTACCGTGGCGCAGACATCGGCAAACCACAGCATTGCGCCGGCGTGGACGGTGCCGTAGGGATTCAGGATGCCCGGTTGCACCGGCATGCGCCCGATCACGTGCTGTGCGGACTGTTCGACGATCTCGAACTGGATCTGACCGGTGACGTTCATCGCGCGATTCCATGCCGGAGTGAGTGCGCCATTGTCACGTATCCAGCCGCTACAGTGTCGCCGCGAGACGCGAGCCCTGGTTGATGGCGCGTTTGGCGTCGAGTTCTGCCGCAACGTCGGCACCGCCGATGACATGCACGATGACGCCGGCCGCTTTGAGCGGTTCCTGCAGTTCGCGCAATGGCTCCTGGCCCGTGCACAGGACGATGGTGTCGACTTCGAGCAGCGTCGCCTTCTCGCGTTTCTCGCCATAGCTGATCAGGATGCCGCGCTCGTCGATGGCTTCGTAATTGACACCGCCGATCATCTCGACCTGCTTCATCTTCAGCGTCGCTCGGTGAATCCAGCCGGTGGTCTTGCCGAGACGCTTGCCCAGGGATTCGGCCTTGCGCTGCAGCAGCGTGACCTTGCGCGCAGGTGGCGTGATCTGCGGTCGGGTCAGACCGCTGCGCTGCTCGGCCGGATCGGTGATGCCCCATTCGCGATTCCAGGCCTGCAGATCCAGCGTCGGCGAATGGCCGTCGTGGGTCAGGTACTCAGAGATGTCGAAGCCGATGCCGCCGGCGCCAATCACCGCGACGGATTTGCCGACTGGTTTCTTGTGCAGCAGCACGTCGATGTAGTTCAGCACCTTGCCGGTTTTTTCCTGCTCGGCCTGGCCGGGAATCTTCGGGCTGCGCGGGACCACGCCGGTCGCGAGAATCACGTCGTCGTAGCCGCCGGAGATCAGGGCCTTCGCATCGACGCGTTGGTTCAGGCGCAGCTCGACACCCGTGGTCTCCAGCTTGCGACCGAAGTAGCGAATCGTCTCGTGGAATTCCTCCTTGCCGGGCACTTGCTTGGCCATGTTGAACTGACCACCGATCTGCGCTGCAGAGTCGTACAGATGCACGGTGTGGCCGCGCTCGGCGAGCACGGTGGACGCGGCAAGACCGGCCGGGCCGGCGCCGACGACGGCAATCGTCTTGCGCTGCATGGTCGGCGTGTAGTTGAGCTCGGTTTCGTGGCAGGCGCGCGGATTGACGAGGCAGCTTGCCGTCTTCGCCGAGAAGGTGTGATCAAGGCAGGCCTGGTTGCAGGCAATGCAGGTGTTGATCTCGTCGGCGCGGTTCTCGCGCGCCTTCTTCACGAAGTCAGGATCGGCGAGCAGCGGTCGCGCCATCGACACCATGTCGGCCTGGCCGGACGAAAGGATCGTTTCGGCAACGGTTGGGTCATTGATGCGGTTGGTCGCGCAGACCGGAATGCCGACGTGATCCTTGAGCTTGTGCGTGGCCCAGGCAAACGCCGCACGCGGTACCGAAGTCGCGATCGTCGGGATGCGCGCCTCATGCCAGCCGATGCCGCTGTTGATGATCGTCGCGCCGGCCTTCTCGATCGCCTTGGCCAGTTCGACGGTTTCCTCCCAGGTCTGGCCGTTGGGGATCAGGTCGAGGATCGACAGACGATAGATGATGATGAAGTCCTTGCCGACGGCCTCACGCACGTGGCTGACAATCTCGACCGGCAGGCGCATGCGCTTGGCCCAGCTGCCGCCCCAGGCGTCGTCGCGCTTGTTGACGTGCTCGACGAGGAACTGGTTGATGAAGTAGCCCTCGGAACCCATGATCTCGACGCCGTCGTAGCCGCCTTCGCGGGCGAGTTTCGCGCAGCGCACGAACGCCTTGATCTGGCGTTCGACGCCGCGCGACGACAGTTCGCGTGGCGCGAATGGTGTGATCGGCGATTTCATCTTTGAGGCCGAGACCGAGATCGGCGTATAGCCATAGCGACCGGCATGCAGGATCTGCAGCGCGATCTTGCCGCCTTCGGCATGCACCGCGTCGGTGATCTGCAGATGTGAACGCGCGGCGCCGGAACTGGTCAGCTTCGACGCAAACGGAAACAGCCAGCCTTCGATGTTCGGCGAGAAGCCGCCGGTGACCATCAGGCCGACTTCGCCGCGAGCACGTTCCGCAAAGTAGGCGGCAAGGCGCGGGAAGTTCTTCGCACGATCCTCAAGGCCGGTGTGCATCGAACCCATCAGCACACGATTGCGCAGCGTGGTGAAGCCGAGGTCCAGCGGTTGCAGCAATTTTGGATATGCGACGGACTGGGCGACTTGCGAGCTGGCCAAAGGAATGACTCCCGATGCTGGCGTGAGGGTCAGCGTGTGCCGACCGATGAAGGGGCGATCTTATCTGCTCCGGTTTCCAGCGCCTTGGCCGTAACGCGGCTTGCCGCGTCGCCCCGGCCAGCCCATGCGCCGGCAAAGGCGGCACAATGGCACCGGATCACTCTTTCAGGGGCGGCACGATGGAGCAGCGGGTACTGGTATCGGTCAGCGACGGCATTGCGACGGTGACGATGAATCGTCCGGACAAGCTCAACGGCCTCGACTACGAGATGTTTGTCGGCCTCGTCGACGCCGCCAGGCAGATCAAGCGCGATCGCTTGGTACGCGTCGTCATCCTGCGCGGCGAAGGGCGTGGCTTCTGCGCCGGACTCGACTTCAAGTCCTGGGGCCAGAGTCGTGGTCGCATGATGCGCAGC
>JALYJV010000203.1 GCA_030775105.1 Pseudomonadota bacterium
TAAGCACCGTTCTTCAAGGCAACGCAAAAGGCCCACCCGGAAGCGGGTGGGCCTTTTGCGTTGCCCTTGCGGCGTCGGCTGATCGTTACGCCATCGCCGGCTGCATCTGCGGCTCCAGCGACTCGCCACCCGGCAGGCTCAGGCGCAGCACGCGCCAGGTGGTTGTGCCGAACTGACGCGCCAGCGAACCGCTGTTGTATGGCAGGTTGTACTGCTTGCACAGGGCCTGCACGCGCGGCGCGATTTCGGCATAGCGGTTGCTCGGCAGATCCGGGAACAGGTGGTGCTCGATCTGGAAGCTGAGGTTGCCCGACATGATGTGGAACAGCTTGCCGCCGTCGATGTTGCAGGAACCCAGCAGCTGACGCAGATACCAGCGACCGCGCGATTCGTTCTCGAGCTGCGCGACGCTGAAGGTGTGCGAGCCGCTCGGGAAGTGACCGCAGAAGATGATCATGTACGACCACAGGTTGCGGACGAAATTGGCGGTCGCGTTGCCGGCCAGCACGTGCAGGAACATCGGGCCCGACAGCAGCGGGAACAGCACGTAGTCCTTCAGTGACTGACGGCCGGTCTTGCGCGCAACCGCCTTGAGGCGCTGCCAGGCAGCGCGCACGGTCTTCTTGCCTTCGAGCACCTGGTCGAACTCGACGTCGTGCAACGCAACGCCGTACTGGAACAGGCTGGCGAGCAGCGCGTTGTAGATCGGCTGGCCAAGATTCCACGGCCGCCACTTCTGCTGCGGGCTCATGCGCAGGATGCCGTAGCCGACATCGCGGTCCATGCCGACGACGTTGGTGTAGGTGTGGTGCATGAAGTTGTGCGAGTGCTTCCACTGGTCGGACGGGCACGCGGTGTCCCACTCCCAGTTCGTCGAATGGATCTTCGGATCCTTCATCCAGTCCCACTGCGCGTGCATGACGTTGTGGCCGATCTCCATGTTTTCGAGGATCTTCGCCACCGACAGCATCGCCGTGCCGGCCACCCAGGCCGGCGGGAAGAAGCTGGCGAACAGCAGCCCGCGGCCACCGAGATCGAGACCGCGCTGGACGCGGATCATGCGGCGGATGTAAGCGGCGTCCCTGGCGCCACGGCTGGCCTTGACCTCGTCGCGGATCGCGTCGAGTTCGGCGCCGAAAGCGTCGGCCTGTGCATCGGTCAGATAGGTCGCGTGAGTCATGGTGCGTTTCCTGTTGGGTATTTCGATGTTGGTCTAAAGAGCGATTTCAACGTCGCCGACCGGCGCGCAGACGCAGATCTGCACGAGGTCGCCTTCTTCAGCGAAGGTCTGGCCGTTGCGCAGATCGCGCACGCAGCCCGCTTTGAGCGTCACGGTGCAGCCATGGCAGATGCCCATACGGCAACCGTGCTCGGGACTGAGTCCGTTGAGTTCGGCCAGTTCCAGCACGTTCTGGTCGCTGCGGCCTGCAACAGCGCCGCCGGTTTTGGTGAAGCGCACGGTGCCGGACTGCGTATCGGCACTCGCCTGCGCTGCGCGCGGACGGAATCGCTCGACATTGAGCTGGTTGGCGATGCCGGTCTGCTGCCAATGGTCTTCAAGCATCTGCAGCATCGCGTCCGGACCGCAGGCCCAGGCCGCGCGCTGCTGCCAGTCCGGGCACAGCTCGGTCAGCCGTGAAACTTCAAGGCGACCGGCGGCGCGCGTGTACTGGCAATGCAGGATCAGCTGCGGATTGCGCTCCGCCATTTCCTTGAGCGCGTCGCCGAACACCATCGTGCCGGCATCCGGCGCGCTGTGAATCAACGTTACCTGCGGCATCGCACCACGCGCTTCGAGGCTCGCGAGCATGCTCATCACCGGCGTGATGCCACTGCCGGCAGTGATGAACAACAGACGCTCGGGGATCACGTCCGGCAGCACGAACTCACCGGCCGGCGCTTCCAGATAGACGCGATCACCAATGCTCAAGGCCCGGCCGACGTGGTTCGACACGCGACCGTCGGCAATCGCCTTGACGGTGATCGTCAGGCAGCCATCGGCGCGCTCGGGAGCGGACGAGACCGAGTAGCAGCGCCAGTGGCGCACGCCATCAATGTCCACGCCGAAGCGGATGAACTGACCGGCCTGGTGTTTCGGAAAGCGACCCTGCGGGCGCAGGGTCAGGCTTATCGCATCGATCGTCGCGAACTCCAGCGCTTCGATCCGCGCACCATTGGCGGCAACGGCCGGGCGCAGATATTCGGCAGGATCCAACGGATAGGTCAGCGGCGCGGTCAGGGCGGCGACCGCACGAGCGGTCCAGCGCTGCTTCAAACCCGTCCTTGCTGTGTTCAAACGTTCAGTCACGGCTGCACTCCAGTAAACATGTGTTCACTGTAATCGCAGTGCAGCATTACAGTCAACACTTGTTTACTGATTTAACGTTTGTGACTGTTTTTGCTTGATTTATTTCCTATTTACCGGGTATACGTGTGCTAGGATACCCGGCATGACGCGAATATCCCGCTCGAAAAGCAGCAGCCGGAACAGCGGCGATCGCGAAGGCGGTCGTGACGAGCAGAAGCGCCGCACGCGCCGCGGCCTGATGGATGCCGCGCTGGAGCTGCTCGAGGGCGAACGCAGCTTCAGCAGCCTGAGCCTGCGCGAAGTCACGCGCAGTGCCGGCATCACGCCCGCCGGCTTCTATCGACATTTCTCCGGCATGGAAGCACTCGGTCACGCACTGATCGAAGACTCCTTCGAATCCCTACATCAACTGATGCGCCAGGCCCGCCAAGGCCAGTTCCCGACCGCGCACATGATTCGCGCCTCGGTCGCGGTTTTCCTTGATCACGTCGCAGCGCACCGCGCGCATTTCAGCTTCATCGCCAAGGAACGCTTCTCCGGCTCCTCGGCCGTGCGCATCGCGATCCGCAAGGAGACGCGTCTGTGGGTCGGCGAGCTCGCGGTCGACCTCTCGCGCTTCCCGGCCCTGAAGAAATTCACCGCCGAAGATCTGCAGATGCTCGCCGGTCTGATGGTCAACGTGGTGATTGCGGCGACCGAGCTGCTGCTGGATACACCGCCGGAAGACAAGGATGCGTTGCAGCGCATCTACCGCTATGCGGAAAAGCAGATGCGCCTGGTGATGCTGGGTACCGCGCTGTGGGACAGCGGGACGGCGCGGAGTGAGGATCGCTAGACTTCTGTTTCAGCCTCTCGATACACCGCGCTGACGCGCGGCACTCGAGAAGAACGGGTTTGTTGTTTCCCGCAGATAACCAAAACTCCGTTCGTCTCGAGTGCCTGCGAAGCAGGTGTATCGAGAGGCCGGAACTGAAGCTCAGTGCCCCGCAATCGTCATCCGGTCAATCAGCACCGAACCGCTGCGCACGTTCGACAGCGGATCAATATCCGTGCCGATCGCGACGATGCCCTTGAACATCTCGTTGAGGTTGCTGGCAATCGTGAACTCTTCAACCGGATACGCGATCTGGCCGTTCTCGACCCAGAACCCGGCGGCGCCGCGTGAGTAGTCGCCGGTCACCAGATTGACGCCCTGCCCCAGCAACTCGGTGACGAGCAGGCCGCGATCCATGCGCTTGAGCAGTGCGTCGAAATCATCGCTGCCCGGCTGCACGAACAGATTGAACACGCCGCCGGCGTTGCCGGTGGTCTGCATGCCGAGCTTGCGCGCGGAGTAGCTGCCGAGCAGCCAGCCCTGCAGCACGCCGTTGCTGACCAGCCTGCGGTCGGTGGTCGCGACACCTTCGCCGTCATAGGCGGCGCTGCCGGCACCGCGCGCGATATGCGGGCGCTGTTCGAGCGTCACGTTGCTGGCGCACACAGCTTCGCCCATGCGATCGACGAGGAAGCTCGACTTGCGATACAGCGCGCCGCCGGACATGGCGCCGATCAGATGTCCCCAAAGGCCGCGGGCAAGCTCAGTCGGATACAGCACCGGTACGGTTCGCGTATCGATCTTCTGCGCGCCGAGACGGGCGGCGGCGCGGGTGCCGGCCTTGTGGCCGATCACCTGCGGCGACATCAGGTCCTGCGCGCTACGCGCGCTGCTGTACCAGTAGTCGCGCTGCATGTTCTCGCCGGTGCCGGCAACGACCGCGCAGCTCAGGCTGTGGCTGGTGCCTAGGCGCGCGCCTAGAAAACCATGCGAATTCGCATACAGGCTGCGGCCGCGATGCGAACCCACCGTTG
>JALYJV010000204.1 GCA_030775105.1 Pseudomonadota bacterium
GTCCCCAAGGCCATACCCGCTCGATACTTCTCGTAGGCCGCTGCGCGATCGTCCGGGTGGATCGCCTCCATCCACGATTCGGGGTGCTCGTACAGGCTGGCGCAGCTTCGGCCCGACAGCGATTCGTAAGCCGGGCTGACATACAGCATCTGGCCCGTGCTGGCGTCGACCAGGTAGAACACGTCGCTGATGTTGTTGGCGATCTGGCTGAAGCGGCGTTCGCTTTCGCGCAGATCGTCGAGCACGCGCTTACGCTCGGTGATGTCGCGGATCATCACCAGCAGATTGCCGTCCGGCATTGCCGTGCCGATCACTTCCGCCGCAAAGAACGAGCCGTCCTTGCGCCTGAGTTGCCATTCCCGGTGGTAGTCGGACGTGGTGGTCAGCGCGTGCAGCGCGGCGCCGATGTGTTGAAGCTCTTCCGGGGCGACGACGTCCGAACTTTGCAGCCGGACAAGTTCCTCGCGCGTATAGCCCAGCATCCGGCAGACGCTCGCATTGGCGTCGATGTAGTAGCCCGCGGGATCGGCGATGACGATACCGTCCGGCGCATGCTCGAACAATGCGCGATAGCGCGCCTCGCTCTGCCGCTGCGCCTCTTCCGCCTGCTTGCGTTCGCTGATGTTGACGTGCATCACCACCGCGCCATTGCAGCGGTCCGGAGCCAGGGGAGTCACTGTCATCAGGAACCAGCGCTCCTGCTGCGGCGAATGGCAGGGATACTCGATAGAAAAGCTGCTCTTCGCCCCGCTCAATACCGACCGTATGCCGGCTGCCGCGAGATGCGCCGTGGATGAGTGATCGCCACTCGCGCGTTGAGCGATATCGACGTAGTTGAGGCCGACGCCGGCAGCCACGCCTTGATATTCATTGGCAGCGGCAAACTGCCGCCACGCCTCATTTACTGAAAGGATTTCGCCAGACGGATCGAGCAGGGCGATATGCGAGGGCAATGCATTGAGGACGGCTGCCTGCTTGGCCGCTTCCACATGACGAATCTGCTCCTGTGCGCGCGACAGCGTGAAGGTACGGCCGTGGCGGTCGGTCACCGTGTCCACCTGGCCTGCCGTGAGCTGTTCCAGGCGCTGCTCGGTCTCGTGCAGCCTGGCAATCAGCCCAGCAATTTCGTCGGTGTCGTCACCCGGCAGCGGCGACTCCCCGGGGTTCATGTTGCAAGGGGATCCAGCCCCAGGGCCTGCAACAAGGGCTGCAACTGGCTGAGCGTGCCGACGATTTTTCGCAGCGGGAGTGGCGCCAGCTTGACCAGGGTCGGTGTCATGAGAATACCGTCGGCCAACGCCCGCGCTGGCTGGAGCAGCACATCCACCACTTCGATCTCGTACCGGTCGGCCAAGTGTGTATGGCACAGCGCCTTGAGGTTGGCCACCGCCAGCGCGGAGTTCTGCGTGTCGTCCGCAACGTACAGGCGAAACCTGTAGAGCGCGCGCCGGCTCATTTGCGCGCCGGAATCGCCGCATCGGCGCCGCGCAGCTCGCCCATGCGTGTGCGGCCGACGGTCAACTCGCCCTTGCGGATTTCGGTGGTGCGATCCAGCAGCGCCTTTTCCACTTTTTTCGCCTCAAGCTCTATTTGCAGTGACTTCACCCGCACTTCGAGTTCGGCCTCCTCGGCGTCGAGCCTGACGCGCTTGAGCCTGGCAGCGACCGCGGTGACTTCATCTGCGGCGCTCTCCGCGCTCTCCTTTTCCCAGCGCAGCGTACCCATCAGCACTTCGCCTCCGGCGCTGTAGGTATCGGCCAGGGTCACGCCGGTATTGCTCAGGATCAGCTCGCGGACCTGGTTTGAGTGCGCCGTGCCGCGCGACTTGATGACCGACAGGCTGCGGTTGCGCTCGCCGGCCTGCACCAGGTAGTTGAGATGGATCCACGTATCGGCGAGCGTCGATACTTGCAACGACGACCCGCGGCCCATCTGGCTGGACATTTCGTCGAGCAGGCTGGTGCACAGCAGGGTGATGCCCTCGGCCTTGGCCCAGTCTATAAGTCGCTCGGTCACGCTGTGAGCGCCGAGTTCGCTGCCGGACTTGGACCAGGTCGACACGGGATCGATCACCAGGCAGCGCGCCTTATGCTCCTTGGCTAGCGCCTTGATGCGCACCAGGTAGGTTTCGGAGCTGCCGGTGATCGTGCGCGCCGAGGACATGCGCAGGAGCCCCTTCTTGCGGTAGCCACCCAACTTGACACCGACCGAGTCCAGGTCGCGGACCACCTCGTTCGAATCCGAATCGAAACTGATGAACAGGGTGCGTTCACCACGCTTGCAAGCTGCTTCTGCGAAAGCGCCGCTGAGCGTCGTCTTGGCCGTGCCAGGCAAGCCGGTGATCAAGACGCTGGCTCCGCGGTAGTAACCGCCGCCCAGCATGGTATCGAGCCGCTGCACACCGCTGGAGACACGCTCATTGCTGACCTTGGCATGCGGTCGATCCTGCGTCGGCGCTGAGTCGATTTCCAGACCGCTGACACCAATCAGGAATGGCGATTCGTTTTCATCGAAGCTGGAGCCACGATATTTCTGCACGCGCAGATTCCGCTGCGATACCCCCAACACTACGGTGTGGTTGAGGATCACGGCGCAGTCCACCATGAACTGCATGAAGTCGAATTGATGCTGGCCTGCCGAACTGGTCTCATCGGTGCCGGCCTTGGCGGTGATGACGCCGGTCAGTTCACGCGCCAGCAGCCATTCATGCAGCCGGTAGACCTCGCGTCTTCTGGTTGCCTCATCCGGCAGCAGCGCCAGAACGATGTCCAGGGCATCGAACACGATGCGCCGCGCGCCCATTGCGGTGGCCTGCGCGTCGAGCGCGGCGAGCATCCCGCCCAGATCAAAAGTGCCCGACTGGATGAGATCATGCGAGGGCTGTGCGTCCAGGAAAAAGAGCATCTTCCGGCGCAGCGGCACAAGCTGCCATCCGAAGCTTTCGGCATTGCCGGTGATTCGCTTTGAGGCCTCCTCGAAAGCGACAAAGATGCCAGGCTCCTTGTACTTCTGCGCTCCGTGCACCAGGAATTGCAGCGCGAATATGGTCTTGCCCGAACCAGGGCCGCCGGACAGCAATGTGGTACGCCCACGAGGCAGTCCACCGCCGGTGACCTTGTCGAACCCGGCGATGCCGCTCGCGGCCTTGTATGGGGACTTTGCCGCGGGAGGCATTCTGGATTTCATGCCAGCGCCCGCGCGCTACATCCAAAGAGTCCGTCGAAGGTGTCGAATCTGGTCGCGTTCGCAAACATGTCGCCTCCCGCCTGATACAAAGATGTCTCGAAGGCAGATCGGCGAGAGCAGTCGCGGGACAGGCGCGTAGACCGGCCTATGAGGATTGACGGTAGTAATCCTCCAAATGAGGAGCTTCTGCCGGCCTGAGGGGGCAGTCTGTACGGTTAGACACATAGGTCTGCAGGACCTCTTCAAGGCGGCACAGGCTATGGTTTTGAAGCAGTCGCGCGTACGGCCAGGCTTGCGCGCGCAGCTGCGAAGGCGGTCCGAGCGGATGAGTGGCATCCCCGTAAAAGTCGGGTTGATCGACAGATAAGCGGAACTTGTGTGGTTTGCCTAGATACAGACAGCGTTCAATTCAATGTAGTCCTAGCAGAAGGCTTGTGCCCTATCCGCTGACCGTCACCGATGGCTACAGTCGTTTCCTGCTGAGTTGCCAGTCCCTATATTCCACGGTCGCGGCTGATGCCTAGCCGGTGTTTACGCGGATCTTCAAAGAGTACGGCCTGCCGCAACGCATTCGTAAGGACAATCGCGTGCCGTTCGCCACAATCATCCGTGTCGAGTGTCTTCGTTACTCCTCTGATGGGCTGCTGAAGTTCACTGCGAACGGAGAGTGCCTTCATAGGAGCCTCAAGAAGTAACACGTCGGCCAGATCAACGGCTCGGCGCTAACAACGGGAGGATCGATTGGCCTGACCCTCGACTCTTGGGCTCTGCCCTATCCAACCGCTTGACCATGTGTATCCTATTGGATACATT
>JALYJV010000205.1 GCA_030775105.1 Pseudomonadota bacterium
GTTTCGGATTCAGCGACAGGATCAGGTCCAGTGCTTCGTGCAGTTCCTCGGCGTCGACGTTCAGCGCCGTACGCAGGTCGGCGAAGTCGCCGCTGCCGACGCGCTCGAGGCAGGTCGTGACGATGTACCTTGCGAGATTCAGGCCGCGCGTCGCCGACGGACGGGTGCGCAGCTGCAGCGACAGGCATTCGCTGAGGTTGCGTGCGCCAAATCCGCAGGGCTCGACCGACTGCAGCAGCTCAAGCGCAGCTTCCAGTTCGGACTCTTCCGGCACTGGATCCAAGACGGATTCCATCGCGATGCCACTCAGCGGCTGCACCAGATAGCCGTTGTCGTCGATCGCATCCAGCATCACTTCGATCAGGCGTGCTTCGCGCGGCGTACGCACACTCAGCTGCAGCTGGGCCAGCGCAGAGACGCGCGCATCCTCGACTTCTGCAATCGGCGTGCGTGCCTCCCAGGACTCGCCGTCTTCATCGACAGGCTCGCCGCCCGACCAGCTGTCGGCACTGCTCCAGTCGAAATCGGCTTCGACTTCGGCGTGGGCGCCTGCGTCCATGCCGGTCACTTCGGCATTGCTGTCGAGCTTGATCGCCTGCTCAGGCTCGACCGGGCCGCCTTCCGGCACCTCGGCGTCGTCGGCGGCGTCATCGGCGGCGTCTTCGAGCATGACGTTGGTTTCAAGCGCCTGGCGCAGCTCCTGCTCGAGCTCAATCTTCGACAGCTGCAGCATGCGGATCGACTGCAGGAGCTGCGGGGTCATCGCCAGGTGCTGACCCATCTGCGTCTTGAGCTGTGCTTTCATTGGTCTTGCTTCCGTGATCCGCACTGAGGCGTGTTGGATTCACTTTGGAGCAAGCAGCTCAGCTGACCCAGCAGTACGATCCTTACATCAGGTAAGGAAAACCCTGAGTCGTGTCGGAATCTTGCCATCCCCGTTTTCGGGACTGAAGGCGCGGTCGCGAGTGCCATGGCGGCGGCTCAAACCGTTGCGAAATCCAGACCGGTACGAATCGCGTAGCGCATCAGCGCATTGGTGCCGTAGAGGCCCAGCGATTCCATCAGGCGGGCCCGATGGGTTTCGACCGTCTTGACGCTGACACCCATCAGTCCGGCAATTTCCTTGGTCGACTTGCCGCGCGAGATCATCTGCAGCACCTGGCGCTGGCGTGGCGTCAGATCAACCCCGTCTTCGACGCGATGATTGCCGAGCTTGCGATCGACCGCCTTGTGAGAAATCGAAGGGCTCAGGTAGATGTGCTTGCGTTCAATCGCACGTAGGGCGAGACCGAGTTCTGCAGGTTCGGATTCCTTGGCGATGAAACCCGAAGCACCGTGGCGCAAAGCACTGCGGACATGCTGACCGTCGGTCATCGACGTGAGGATGACGACCGCGACTTCCGGGTAATGGCGATGGATCTGGACCAACGCTTCGAGGCCGGTCATGCCGCTGAGATTGATCTCGGTCAGGACCACATCAGGGCGCAGGCGACCGCACAGTTCGAGCAGGCTCTGGCCGTTGTCCGCCTCGCCGATGACGACGCCGTGGCTATGGGTTTCGATGAGATGGCGCAGGCCAGCCCGGACCAGTGTTTGCGACTCTGCCAGAACTACCCGCATAACCCACCCAAGCGCTGAAGATGGACGGAAGTCTAGTACCCAGTATTAGGTATCTTCGCGACCAACCGGTGAACGCGCATCGGCGACCGACCGCCGGTGACGGACGAAGACATAGCGCTCCAATTCGAGCGCGCAGGCCTCGCCGAGGGACTCGAAAGCCGCCTCGCCGACCGCCTGGACCAGGGCTGGCCACAGCAACGGCGACGGCAATCCCGAATGCAGGTAAATGCGCAGCAACACCCGGCTGCCAATCGGCGGCAGGTCGGCCGCCTGCCAGCTGATCCCGCCCGGGGTGACCCGTACGGCGACCACGCCCGGCAGGGGGTTGGCCTGACACATCAAGGCCGCGAGCAGTTCCAGAACGATGTCCATCTTGTGATGGAGGCGCTCGATTTCGGTCGTTACCGGCTCGTCCGGCTCGGCCCGTCGTGGCCGCTCGTCAAGCATCGCGGCGGCGGTCAGCAGGCGCAGGTTGTGGTCATGCCAGTGCGCGAGCTGGCCGCCCGGCGGCGCCTCGCCGAGCAGTTGCCAGGCGAGCGGAATGTGGTCGTGGTAGCCGAGCAATTCGTTCAGGGGCAGCGCTGTCGCCGGTTCGACCCCTGCCGCAGGGGCAACGGCACTCATCGGGCAATTCCTTCCCAGCCAGACTGGATCTCGCGGCTCAGTCGCAGAACTTCCTCCAGCGCTGCTTCGTCGTTTTCGGCATTGGCCTTGAGCAGGCGCCGCGTCATGTACTCGTACAGCGCATCGAGATTGCTCGCGAGCACGCCACCGGCATCACGATCAAGGCAGACGCGCAGATGCTCGACGATCGCCACTGCGGCGCCGATCTGGCGCGCCTTGGTCGCGACATCGCCACGCATCAGCGCACCTCGCGCCGCGGCCAGGCGTTCGAGCAATCCGGCGTAGAGCATGGCCACCAGCTTGTGCGGACTGGCATCGGCGGCCGCGCCGACACTGGACGCGCTCTGGTACTGACGGACGGCGGTGGCATAGGACACGGCGCAAACCTGCTGGGGGGACTGAGTTCTGTATCGGCGGTCGCGCAGGCTTCTTGAGGCCCGGCGCTACCGGAACCCCCAACAGACCGTTCGTGTCGAGTGCCGCTCGCTGAGGCGAGCGGTGTATCGAGACATCACAGCGACGCTCGCGCCGGCATCTCGATACACCGTGCGCTGCACGCGCACGGCACTCGATGCGAACGGAGTTCTATCGAAACCTCAATTGTTGTTGTTCAGTTGAAGTAGCCCGGTTTCGCCATCGGCGAAGCCGGGACGCTCGCCGACATTGCGAAACCCCCGGCTCCGCTGCGCGGAACCGGGCTACGGGCTGCAGAAGATTCGCGCTATCCGGCGTTACCGGGAATCCCCAGCAAACCGTTCGTGTCGAGCGGGATTCCGCCGCCGGCTGCTGCGTCAGCAGGAGTAGCCCGGTTTCGCTGAAGGCGAAGCCGGGACGCCCATTGCGCAATCCACCTTCCCGGCTCCGCTGCGCGGAACCGGGCTACGTAAGCTCGATGCGAACGGGGGTTCTATTCAAGCCTCAATTGTTGTTGTTCAGCGCCGCCAGCTGCTGCGTCAGATAATCGCTTGTCGCGTTCATTTTCGACACCAGCGTATCAAGTGCACTGAACTGAGCCCGATAGCGCAGCGTCATGCGCGCCATCCGTTCATCAAGCGCTTCCTGCTGCTTGTCGATGCTGGTCAGTCGCGCCTTGAGTGCGGTGTCCTGGGTCGCAATGCGGCCATCGCTGCCGAGCGCGCGTTCGAGAACGCTGGTCAGCCGGGTCGCATAGCCGTCGCTGCTGCTGAACAGCTTCTGCACCGCGTTGCGATCGGTCGACAGCGCGGCGCTGAGCTTCGTGTTGTCGAGCTTGAGCGTGCCGTCGGTGCTGGTCGTGATGCCGATTTCCGACAGGTAGCTCAGCGCGCCGCCGCCACTGACTGTGCTGCCGATGATGCTGCGCAGCTCCTGCGCCGCGCTGCGCACCAGGCCGTCGCCGGCCAGCGCTGCGCCTTCCTTCTTCACCGGGTCATAGCGGGTCAGCGTGCTGACAGCGGCGATCGCAGTGTTGTAAGCGCGAACGAAAGCCTCGATCGCCGTCGTTGCCGACTTGCTGTCGGTGGCCACATCCAGAGTCGCGATCGTGCCGGGTTCGGCCCTCACCAGATTCAAGGTCAGACCGTCGATGACGCCGCTGATGCTGTTGGTCGAAGCGTAATGGTCATAGCCCTCGACGCGGACGTGCGCATCCTGTGCCACCTGCTTCTCGGTGAAACTGAGGACACTGCTGTTGACGGTGATCTGCGACGCTGTGCCGGCACTCGTCGAACTCAGCAGCAGCCGCGTGCTGCCATTGTCCTTGACCAGCGTCGCGACGACCCCGACGTTGTCTTCGTCGGCGTTGATCTTGTCGCGCAGCGCTGCAAGAGAATTGTCACCATCGCTGAGCGTGACCGTGAACGACTCGGCGCCGACCGTAATCTGCACGTCGCCGTTGCCAAGCACCGTGTCGGCACTCGCATAGGTTCCGGTCACCAGCTTGTGCGCTTGCGCCAGGGCGACCACCTCGACGCTGTAACTGCCGGCCACCGCACCGGTGCCTGCGGTCGCGCCGAACAGTTCAGTCTTGCCCGATGTTGCCGTGAGCTTGGTCAGCGCTCCACCGCTTTTCAGATCGGCGACCGCTGCCTGCAGGTTGGCCATCACCGCACGAAAAGTGCCGAGCGCGGAGATCTGCGTATTGACCTTGGTTTCGGCTGCGTTGAGGCGCGTGTCCGCATTCTGGCGCTCGGCAGCGACGAGCTGCGACACCAGGCTGCTGACTTCGAGACCGGAACCAATGCCGGCGGAACTGATGCTGGCCATGAATGTGTGACTCCTATGGTCTGTTAACGCTACGCAATCCCGTCAAGCAGGCCACCGGCGGCCGGCCCGTTCTTCTTCAAATGCTTCGCGATACGCAATGCTTCCTCGCTGGGAATCTGCCGGACGACGGTGCCGTCACGACGATTCGCAACGACAACGATGACCCGCTGCAGATCGATGTCTATCCGGAACGTCAGATCCACACCGGCCTTCTCTGCCGCTTCGCGCAGCCACGGCAAGGCACCCTCGACGTCCATGTCGGGCTCGACTGCGGAGCGTGCGTTTGCAGACAGCGCAGCCGTTGATGTCGGGCCGCGATAACGGCTGTCTTCTGAAACGGCAGAATGGCCGCTGCCTTGCGGCGCGACCGTGGGTGAAACGGATGGAATGGTGGGCGTCATGTCCGCACCTGCTGTGTTGGTTGTAGCCGACATCCCTCTAACCATCGACGGAGTTCAAAGGCCGGGGTTCAAGGGCGTGGAGACCGGACCTCCTGCCCTTGGTCCCGGCCCTCTCTCCGCCGATGGAGAGAGGGCGCGGTTTGAGATCAGACTTAACCGCGGAGCAGACTCAGAACGTTCTGCGGAGCGGAGTTGGCCTGGGCCAGCATCGCCGTGCCGGCCTGCTGCAGAATCTGCGCGCGGGTCAGGTTGGCGGTTTCAGCTGCGAAGTCAGCGTCCTGGATGCGTGAACGCGAAGCGGTCATCGATTCCGAAGCGGCCGACAAGCTGGTCACGACCGATTCGAAGCGACGCTGATAGGCACCGAGCGAAGCGCGCGCCGTGTTGACGGCGTTGAGCGCGGCGTCCATCGACTGCATCGCGGTATCCGCACCGGCGACCGAGGACAGATCCAGTGACGCGAAGCCGGTGGCAGTTGCCGTGGCGGTCGTCGCAGCAGTGAGGCCGGTCGTGGCGACCGTCGAGGTTGCACCCGCATGGGCGATCGTGATGCCGGTACCGCTGGTCGAGACCAGGGTGACCGTCGTGGCGGTATCGTTGACCGCATACACGCCGGTCTGGTCGGACACCGAGTTCACTGCATCGCGCACCGCACCGGCACGCTCGGTGGCCGAGGCGTTGACAGAGATGCCACCGACGCTGATCGCACCGTTGCCGTTGCCGCCGTCGATGGTCAGATCGCCCGCGGTCACAGCTGTGAAGGTGGTCGCGGCGATGCTGGTCACGGCAGCGCGGCTGTAGGTGCCAAGCGAGGTGCTGTTCGCATTGGCGATGCTCGCGACCGAAATCGTCTCACCGGCATTCGCACCGACCTGGAACGCCTGGTTGGTGAACGAGCCGTCGAGCAGCTTCACGCCGTTGAACGAGGTCTGCGAAGCGACGCGGTTGATTTCCGACATCAACTGCTGGGCTTCGACATTCATCGCGTCACGATCAGACTGGCTGTTCGTGGCGTTGCGCGACTGCACAGCCAGCTCGCGGATGCGCTGCAGGTTGTTGGTGACTTCGCCCAGGGCCGATTCCGCAGTCTGCACGAGCGATATGCCGTCATTGGCATTGCGCGCAGCCTGGTTGATGCCGCGAATCTGCGTGGTGAAGCGTTCGGAAATCGCCAGGCCAGCAGCGTCATCCTTGGCGCTGTTGATGCGCAGGCCCGACGACAGGCGCTGCAGCGACGTGGCGAGCGAGGACTGGGAGGTCGTCAGATTGCGCTGAGCGTTGAGCGAGCTGACGTTGGTGTTGATGATTTGCATGGACTTCTCCTGAATGATCCCGTTTTGGGGGTCTAAACCGAGACCGGATTTCTGCAATCCGATCCCGCCTCAGCGGTCCCCGAAATTGGGAAGGTTTGCCGCTGCTGAGGGCTTTATCGGGAGAACGTCGACGAAACTTGAGCGAATATTGCTACACGCGACAAACGGTATTTTATTGGGGACGAATGGTCGCGTCGGTGCAATTTGTGCCGCCAGACACAGAGAGTAAACGGAATCACCGTGGTCTCTTGATGCACGCGGATCAACGTGCCGCTGCGCGAGACGAACGGAGCAATCAACGTAGCCCGGTTCCGCACAGCGGAGCCGGGATGGTTGCGTTGCGGAGTCGCGCGCGGGCATCTCGATACACCTTGCGCTTCGCGCAAGGCACTCGATGCGAACGGAGCTATATGAGTTCCCCATAAAAGTCCGTTCGTCTCGAGTGCCGCGCGCAGCGCGGTGTATCGAGACCGGCGCAAACCCATCAGCGCAGATAATCGAACAGCGGCAACCATCGATACATCGCTGCAGACGGAGCGGTAGTCGAGACGAACGGAGTTTTCCCAGGACCGACGACGGAAACACCTTCCGTTCGTCTCGAGTGCCGTGCGCTCGCGCACGGTGTATCGAGAGACCGGTGCAGGTCTGTCAGCGCAGATAGTCGAACAACGACAACCCCTGCACGCGGGTATACGTCTGCTGCGCCGCCTGCAACGCAGTCAGCTGCATCTGCAGCCGCGTCGCGGCTTCGGCGTAGTCCAGGTCACGGACATCCGACAGCGCTTCCTGGGCGTGGAGCTTCTGCGCGCCGAGCTGGCCCGACGCATCTTCAGCCGCTGCCAGGCGCACGCCGACAGTCGCGCGCAGGTCCGAAAAATGGGCCTGCGCGGCGTCGAGCTCGGTCAGGCCTTGCTGCAATGCGGTCTGCCACTGGCCGCGCTGACCAGCATCGTTCTGTGGGGTCGCGACCAGGCGCGCGAGCTTGTCGATCAGTGCGAGCACGTCCTGCGACTGGCTCGGCGACACGGTGTAGGTATCGGTGTTGGCTGGAGTACCGCTGAAGGACAACTCGATGCCGCGGAAACTGATCGCACTGCCCGCGCTGTAGCTGCCGCTCTGCACGACCGCATTGCCGCTGTCGCGCACTTCATAGTTGCCGGCGTTGAACTGCACCGTATAACTCGCGTTGTCCCATGCGGAGACATCGACGACCTTGGCTGCGGCGAGTTGTGCGCCGCCGGTGTTGGTCGTGGCGGCATTCACCGCGAATGTGCCGTTGCCGGATCGCTGGCCCATGAACACCGCGTCGCCGGCATCGCCTTCGGCAACCATGCGTGTTGCACCGAGCTGCGCGCTGCGCACCTGCTGGTCACCCGCATAATTGGCGGCGCTGCCATTCCACGAGAACGGCGCTACGCCATCAGCACTGCCCGCAAAGATATAACGTCCCTGGCCGTCGTCCCGATTGGCAACGCCCAACAGCTGCTCGCGCAGCGCATTGAGTTCGATGGCGATCACCGCACGCGACTGATCGGACTGCCCTGCACTGTTGGCCTGCAGGGTCAGCTCTCGCGCACGCTGCAGCACGTCGATGCCTTCAGCCAGCGCATCCTCTTCGATCAGCAGCCGGTGGTTCGCGGTTTCGGCATTCGACTGGTAGCGCGCGATCTGCGCCAGCTGGCGATCGAGCCCCTCGGCGGTGCCGAAGCCGACCGGATCGTCGCTGGCGCTGAACCACTTCTGGTTCGACGACAACTGGTTCTGGGTCTGTGCAAGCTGACTCTGCTGGCGCTGCATCGCCGCGAGGCCCTGGTTGTGCAGCATGCTGGTCGATATGCGCATGGCGAGCGTCCTTGTTCGCTGGTCCTTAACGTCCTGTTGCCTGCAACAGGGTCTGGAAGATCGTGTCGGCCACCTGGATCACGCGCGCCGCGGCCTGGTAGGCCTGCTGGAAGCGCACAAGGTCGGCAGCCTCTTCGTCGAGATTCACGCCGGAGACCGATTCGCGCTCGGCAAAGGTCTGCGACTGCAGCGCTGCCTGGGCATCGCGCCGCATCAGTGCCTGCTGGGCATCGAGGCCGGCGCCGGTGACCATCGCGGTCTGCGCCTGGGTCAGGCTGCTGCTGCCGCCGTCGAGCACGCTGCGGCTCGCCAGCGCACCGAGCGCCTGGGCATTGCCGTTGTCGCCGCTGTTGGCGGCTCCACGCGCAATCGAGAACTGGCTGCCGGCGGCCGGCGTATCGCTGACTGCGACGCTCCAGCCGTTGACGCTGATTGGCGTACCCACGGTGTAGGCGTAACTGCCGCTGCCGTTGATCTGATACGTCGTCGCGTCGGTGAACGTGATCGTGACCGGATCGAGCAGATTGGCATTGCCGGCATCGACGACCGTCGGC
>JALYJV010000206.1 GCA_030775105.1 Pseudomonadota bacterium
GGCCGATGACGATGGGGCCGGCGCCAATAATCAGAATGCTCTTGATGTCACTACGCTTTGGCATCGCTCAAATCATCCTGCTGTGGCTGTGGCCAGCCGTGCACTGAAAGTCAAAAACAAGGCACCAACTCCACCGGTGGTTCCGGCTGCGAGACGCCGGCGCGAGCGAAATGCGGCGGCCAGACGGTGTCCCACGAGAATCAGCGTACTGAGGTACAGAAAACTGGCGACCTGTGCGATCGCGCCGAGGATCGCGAATGACAGCGCTGGCCAGGCGTAGCCCGGATCGACGAACTGGATGAAGAACGACATGAAGAACAGGATCGCCTTCGGATTGAGCAGACTGATCGTCAGCGCATGGCCGAAGGTCCTGCGTGCGGAAACTGCAGGCGGCACCTCGACAACGGTGACTTCGGTACTGCGCCAGTCGCGCCATGCGGCGCGCAACATGTTCACGCCCAGCCAGGCGAGATAGGCCGCACCAACGAACTTGATCAGATCGAACAGGCCCGGCCAGGTGCGCAACAACGAGGCCATGCCCAGTGCAGCGAGCACCATCAGGATCAGGTCGCCGAGAAACACGCCGCAGGCTGCGCGATAACCGGTCGCGACGCCATGCCGACTCGCCACGCTCAGCACGAACAGTGAGTTCGGGCCGGGCAGCAGGACGATGATCACCACCCCCAAAGTGTAGGTGGCGATGTCGGTCACGCCGTACATCTCAGTTCGTGCCCGCCATCAGGCGGACGAATTGGTCGAACAGTGCGGCGACATCGTGCGGACCGGGGCTCGCTTCCGGGTGACCCTGGAAGCTGAACGCCGGCGCGTCGGTCAGACGCAGGCCCTGGTTGGAGCCGTCGAACAGCGAGCGATGCGTGACCTTCACGTTGGCCGGCAGCGTCGTTTCGTCGACCGCGAAGCCATGGTTCTGGCTGGTGATCATCACCATGCCGGTTTCGAGGTCCTGCACCGGATGGTTCGCGCCATGGTGGCCGAACTTCATCTTCAGCGTCTTTGCGCCGACTGCGAGGCCGAGAATCTGGTGGCCGAGGCAGATGCCGAACACCGGCAGCTTCTTGCTGATGAACGTGCGTGCAGCCGCAATCGCGTAGTCGCAGGGTTCCGGATCACCGGGGCCGTTCGACAGCAGCACGCCGTCCGGCTTGAGCTTGAGTACGTCGGCGGCGCTGGTTTTGGCCGGCACCACGGTCACGCGGCAGTCACGGTCGACCAGCATGCGCAGGATGTTGTACTTGACGCCAAAGTCGTAAACGACGACGTGGTACTTGCCGTCAGCGCGCTCGGTTTCGCGATTGGTTTCCAGCGTCCAGGAACCGCGCGTCCAGGCATGCGCTTTCTCGGTCGTCACGACCTGGGCGAGATCCAAACCCTTGAGCCCGCCAAAAGCGCGCGCCGCAGCGAGGGCCTTGGCCTCGGAAATGCGGCCACCGGCGACGATGCAGCCATTCTGCGCACCGGTGTCGCGCAGGCGACGGGTCAGCCGGCGCGTGTCGATGCCGGCGATCGCCACCGTCTTGTTGGCTTTCAGATACGCGCGGAAATCCTGCGTATTGCGGAAGTTGCTGGGTGCACGTGGCACTTCGCGCAGCACCAGGCCGGCGATGTGCACCTGATCCGATTCGGCGTCTTCGGGATTGGTCCCGACATTGCCGATGTGGGGATAGGTCAGCGTCACAATCTGCTGACGGTACGAGGGATCGGTGAGGATCTCCTGATAACCGGTCATGGCGGTATTGAATACCACCTCACCCACAGTCTGGCCGTCGGCACCAACGGATACACCCTTGAAAATGGAGCCGTCTGCAAGTACCAGCAGGGCTGCTTTGAGTTCTGGCATGGGTGTCTGTCTAATCCGGTTTTCGCACACCATTGATCCAGCCTGGGCCGGATCAATCACAAATAACGCTCCGTTGTTTTGCTGAAAAGCGCGAAGCCCACTCAGCAAAACGGGGGCTGTCGCCCCCGGTTCAGGATTAGCTGCGCATTATATTGGTGCGGTGCGCCATCGTCCACGAGTATTTTCATTTTTATTCGTGCGGACAGCGCTGGAAACGTCTTGCTTTTCGCTAAAAACCCAGCCCCATTTGATCACCCGCTCGCGGCGGCACGCGAAAATGCGCGGAACTGGTCACCGGACGCTCGCTGGTGTTCATGCCGAGGCGTTTGCAGGCGACATTGAAGCGCTGACGCAGGACCTGGGCGTATTCCCCCTGCCCGCGCATGCGACTGCCGAAACTGGGGTCGTTGTCGCGCCCGCCGCGCATCTGCTGGACCAGGCTCATGACGTGCTCGGCCTTGAGCGGCACGTGGGTCTGCAGCCAGTCACGGAACAGATCCTTGACCTCGTACGGCAGGCGCAGCGGGATGTAGCTGGCCTGGCGCGCACCGACTTCATGCGCCGCCGCCAGCACCGCTTCCATCTCGGCGTCGTTGACGAACGGGATCACCGGCGAGAAAAACACCATCGTCGGAATGCCGGCGTCGCTGACGGCCTTCATCGCGCGCAGACGCGCCTGCGGTGACGCCGCGCGCGGCTCCAGCGTGCGTTTGAGTTCGGGCTTGAGGCTCGTGATCGAGATCGCGACGTGGGCAAGCTGGTCGCGCGCCAGGTCCTGGAGCAGATCGATGTCACGCTCAAGCAGGGTTGCGCCCTTGGTGACAATGCCAACCGGATGCCGGAAGCGCACCATCACTTCCAGCAGGCTGCGCGTGATCTGCAGATCCTTTTCCACTGGCTGGTACGGATCGGTGTTCGCGCCCAGAGAGATCATCGACGGCTTGTAGGACGGGTGGCGCAGTTCCGCCTCCAGCAACTCTGCCGCGTTCGGCTTGTAGAACAGACGGGTTTCGAAATCGAGGCCGGGCGACAGGTCCAGGTAGGCGTGACTCGGCCGTGCATAGCAGTAGATGCAGCCGTGTTCGCAGCCCCTGTACGGGTTGATCGACTGCTCGAACACGATGTCAGGCGAGTCATTGCGCGAAATGATGCTGCGCGCATGATCGATGTGCAGCGTAGTCTTCAGCCGTGGCGGCACCTCATCGGCAAGCAGCCAGCCGTCATCAACTGCAACACGCGTGTCCTTGGCGAAACGCCCTTCCGGGTTGATGCCCGCTCCGCGGCCCTTGATGGCGGTCACGGCTCGCTCACGGGGGCGGTTTTGCCGC
>JALYJV010000207.1 GCA_030775105.1 Pseudomonadota bacterium
GCCTTGGGGCTCGCGGCCGGCTTTTCAGTAGGCTTGTCAGCTGCCTTGGCGGCCGGTTTGTCCGCCAATGTGGTGCTTGATGCAGCCGCACCGTCCGAACCACCGGCCAGATTGCGTTTCTTGTCACCCGACTTGAAGTCGGTTTCGTACCACCCACCGCCACCGAGACGGAACCCGGCAGCGGACATCTGCTTGCTCAGCTTGTCCTTCTTGCACTTGGGGCACTTGCCGGGGCCTTCCGAAATCTTGTGCATGACCTCCAGCTCGGCGCCGCAGGCAGTGCAGATGTACTCGTAAATCGGCATGACAGAATCTCGATTGCAGCAACAGGAAGGTCGGACGGCAACGCCGACGTGCCTGCAGTGGGGTTGAAGTGTGTATTTTCAAGCCTGCGCGAAGCGCAGTCCAGCGAGCGAGCGCCGCTACAATGCGCGGCCTTGCTCACCCACCACATGATTCATGCCAACTGATCTGCGCCGCGGTGCCATCCATGCCCTGATCGCCGCTGCGGCGTTCTCGGTCATGGGCGTATGCATCCGCTATGCGTCGGTCTCGACCGGCAACGAGATGGTCGTGTTTGTGCGCTGTGCGGTGAGCCTCGGCATCCTGCTGCCGTTCCTGCTGCGCAAGCAGGGCGTTGGCATCCGCACCCAGCGCCTGTCGGGACACCTGTGGCGCACCGGCTTCGGCATTCTCGCGATGTATGCGTTCTTCTACGCGATCGCGCGCCTGCCGCTGGCCGAGGCGATCCTGCTGACCTACTCGACGCCGCTGTGGATTCCGTTCATCGCCTGGGCCTGGATCGGCGAAAAGCCGGCGCCGGTCGTGTGGCCCGCGGTGGTTCTCGGTCTGATCGGCATCACCCTCATCGTGCGCCCGGGCATGCACCCGATCGACCCCATCGCCGGCGTCGTCGGTGCAGCATCCGGCCTGCTCGCCGCCTGCGCAATGGTCAGCATCCGGCGGATTACGGATACCGAGCCGCCGGCGCGCATCGTTTTCTATTTCGCGCTGATGGGCACAGCGATCGCCAGCGTGCCGCTGCTGTGGGCCTGGGCCATGCCAAGCGCCGAGGCCATGGTCCTGCTGACCGCCACCGGCCTGCTCGCCACCTTCGGCCAGATTCACCTGACCCGCGCCTACAGCCTTGCACCGGCGGCACTGGTCGGCCCGTTCACTTACGTTGCCGTGATCTTTTCCGCTGCGCTGGGCTGGCTGTTCTGGGACGAGCGCGTCGACCTGTGGTCAGCCTCCGGCGCGCTGCTGGTCATTGCGACCTGCGTGCTGATCTCGCTCTACGGTCGCTCACCGGCCAGCGCCGCAGCCGACCAGGGCTGAGCCAGCAGGCCGCCTAGAGCAGCAAAAACCTCTGGGTATCTGATATGCGGTACTGGGCACCCTGCCTTGCTGGGAGTAGCTTGAGCGCTCTATCCGATCCTGCGGAGAACGTCATGCCTCAGTACGTCATCGAGATGGGAAATTCCCGGCGCAGGCAAGATGACGCCAGCGCAACTCAAAGATGCCTCGGCTCATTCGAACAGCGTGCTCAGCGCCCTCGGACCGCAGATCGAATGGGTGCAAAGCTACGTCGCCGGCGACAAGATTTACTGCGTCTACAACGCTCCGAGCGAGGAACTGATCCGCAAGCATGCGGATCAGTCGGGGTTTCCGGCCAACAAGGTTACTCAGGTATCGGCAGTCATCACTCCCGCGACCGGCACATAGCCACGCCCTGCACGCGGCAGGACTGCTGCTGAACGTGCGTCCTAACCAGCCGGCGGCCGCAGGTCCTCGGTCGTCACGCCGGGCAGCTCGATCATGTGGCTGCGGAAATAACGGTAGGCCTCGGCGGCCAGCGCGGCCCTGCCCTTGAAACCGAATTCGATCTGCCGTGGCGTGTTTGCGTCGCCGCGGGTCGGCAGGCTGGACAGGCGAATGCCGGCATAACGTTTCAAGGTGTCTTCCATCAGTGGGAGCAGATCGCCTTCACTGGTCGTGCCGACAACACGCAGACTGAACTCGACATCCGGCTCGCTGCGATGCAGATGGGCGTAGCGTTGGTCGAGCACCCACTCCAGCATCGGCCAGGCCATTTCCGGAAAACCGGGCACGAAGTTGCAATCGGCATAGAAGAAACCGGCAACGCGGTTGACCGGATTCGGGATCAGGCCAGCACCGACCGGGAACTCAGCCATGATCAGACGCCGCTCCGAACCCTGCGGTCCGTACTGACTGATGATCAGTGCACTGGCCTCTGGATGACGTTCGATCGCCACCCCAAACGCCAGCGCCGCACCCTGGCGCGTGCAGTCATCCGGCGTCGCGCCGATACCACCACAGGACAGGACCACGTCTCCGCGTGCGTGGCCCCAGGCCACGGCCTCGGCAATGTCCTGCGCATCGTCGCTGGCCATGCGCACCCACGCGAGTTCGAGGCCGCGCTCGCGCAGCAGTTCGATGACTTTCGTGAGGTGCTTGTCCTGGCGTTTGCCGGACAGGATTTCATCGCCGACGATCAG
>JALYJV010000208.1 GCA_030775105.1 Pseudomonadota bacterium
CGAGCAATCCACGAGGACAATCTCGTACGCAAGGCGTCCGAGCGTGAAGGCTATGCGAAGCTCAAGCCGGTGTTTGATCGCGACAACGGCAGTGTGACCGCGGGCAATTCGAGTCCGCTGACCGACGGCGCCGCGGCGATGATCCTGATGAGCGAGGCCAGGGCCAAGGCACTGGGTTATCAAGCGCTCGGCTACATCCGTTCATATCACTTCGCCGCGAAGACGCCGCAGAACGACATGCTGATGGGCCCGGTGCTCGCGGTGCCGGTCGCGCTGGAACGCGCGGGCGTCACGCTCAAGGACATGACCCTGGTCGACATGCACGAGGCTTTCGCCGCTCAGATCGCTTGCAACCTGAAAGGTCTGGCGTCGGCAAAGTATTTCAAGGAGACCATGGGTCGGAACAAACCGGTCGGTGAAGTCGATCGACGCAAGCTCAATGTGCTCGGCGGCACGATTGCCTACGGTCATCCATTCGGTGCGACCGGCGCGCGACTGATCGTGCAGACCTTGAACGAGCTGAAGCGTCGCGGCGGTGGCATGGCGCTGAACACCGCGTGTGCTGCAGGCGGTATCGGCGCGGCGATGGTGCTGGAAAGCGAGTAGTCCGCGATGTCTCTCGATACACCTGCTTCGCACGCACTCGAGACGAACGGATTTCTGTTGTTCGTCGCGAGAGACTGTCCAGGAAAGCGTGTGCACAAAAAAGCAGGCCATCAAGGCCTGCTCATCAAGCTGAAGCGTGAGTCGGTGAACTAGCCGGCCGGAACTTCGCGGCAATTCTGCCGGGTTGTGACTTTCTGGTCCGGATAGTTGTGGCGGGCAATCTTGTTGCCGGCAACCGCACCGCCAACCGCGCCAACTGCCGTGGCGGCGTCCTGGCCGCTGCCGTCACCAATCTGATGGCCGATGGCTGCGCCGGCAGCACCTCCGAGCACCGTGCCGACAACGGCTTTGGTACCCCATTTGTTTTCGGTGACGACCTGCTCATCGGTGCAGACGGTCTTGGTGGCAGCGACTTTGCTGTCTTTGACATCATCGTCACGCAGTGCAAACACCATTGCCGATGTCGCCACCAAGGTGGCTGCAATACCGCCAGCAATCGCTGCTGTCACTGTGTTCATGAATCACCTCAACTCAACAAGAGCGTAATCTCGCTCGGTGAGGTCAACATAGCCCTGCGACCTGAACTGGCACTGAGTTCTGCTGAATCAGCTTGCGTTCAGGCTGGACGAGACGAATGGAGGCCTGGTGCGCTCTGAGCGAGCAGAACCAGCCTTTGGGCTGATCAGTAAAGCCAAGACGGCAGTCACCGAGGCGGCGTAACTGGCCTGATCTGCCAAGCAGGCTGTCCCCGGCAGGGCTCACTGCGGGCAGCCGCTACGCGCAACACTTTCCTGAAGCTGGCGCCATGAGCGTGGGTGCAGGAGGAGTGCGTGATGGCTTGGAACAGATCAGCCGGTGCATGGATCGCGCTGCTGGCATCGCTGATGCTGGCTGCCTGCAGCGGGGGCGACGCTGGGAGTGATGGTGCAGGGACAGCGGAAATGCGCTATCCGCCGACGGCGAATGACGATGCGTTCTACGCGCAACCGCAGCCCATGCCGCAAGTTCCGCCCGGTACGATCCTGAATTCGCGTGCGGTGCGGTTCGCTCCGTACGGCGTGCCGTTGCCGAATCCGGCCTGGCAGCTGCAGTACATGTCGGCCGACCTTCACGGCAAGCCGCAGGCAGCCATCGCGACGGTGGTCAAGCCGCTGATCCCGTCGCTCACCGGCGGTGCGCCGCTGCTGTCGTATCAGTTCGCGATCAACAGCGCCGGCCTCAAGTGCGCGCCCTCGCATCAGGTCACCGGCAGTCGCGAGAACCTGAACTCGCAGCTTGAAGCGCTGCAGTATCTGCCGCTGCTCGAAGTGTTCGGCTGGACGCTGGTGTTTCCGGATCACCTGGGGCCGGCATCATCCGTTGCGGTCGGCCGCATCGCTGCGCCGATCGTGCTCGACGGCATCCGCGCCGCAGAAAGTTTCGAGCCGCTGGGTCTCGATGGCGTGAACACGCCGGTCGGCATGATGGGGTACTCCGGTGGCGCCCTGGCGACGACCTGGAGCGCCGCATTGCAGCCGGACTACGCGCCGGAACTGAATCTGGTCGGTGTCGCTGCCGGTGGCTTGCCCGCCAATGCGGAGTCGCTGATCAAGGCCTTTGATGGCACGGCGTTCTTCGATATCGCCTTCGGTGCGATCATCAGCATCAATCGCGTGTTTCCGCAGCTCCTGCCGCCGGGCTTGCTCAATGCCGAAGGCGAGCGTGCGGCAAACGCTGTCAAGGACGGCTGCCTTGGCGGCACGACCGACGGCTCGCCGGCACCGGGCGGACACCTGGCCGACTACGTCACGAGCGATGATGTCTACGCGACGCCCGGCGCGCAGGACGTCATGCCGCAACTGAGTCTGCCGCAGCCTGGCGAAGTGCCGACCGCGGAGATGTACTTCTATCACCAGCGCTTCGATCAGCTCGCGCTCGCGGGCGAGGCCGACAAGGTGGCCGATGCCTGGTGCGAGGCTGGTGCGCGAATTCACTACTACAAGGATCTGACCGGCGAGCATTTCGCCGGTGCGGTGACGGCGGCGCCCAGCATGTATCTGTATCTCGCCAGCCGATTCTCGAATCTGCCGGTGACGGTCGTGCCGGTGGGTACGCAAAGCTGCAACTGATCCGCGCAACGCGCATTCCCGAGAACGTCATGTCCGATGCACTGCTGGCGCTGTCCCGAAATCCGATGGCGCGCGGCCTGATCCGCGGTCTTGGCCTGCCGACACCGGTGAGCCTGCAGCGCGCAAGCGGTAGCGTTGGCCTGCGGCCGCTCGATGGCCTGCGCGTGATGAGCAATGCGAACGCCGGCAGTGATATCGGTCGACGCCTCGGTTCGATACTGACTGACGCCGGAGCGGCGCTGATTCCGGCAAGCGAATCGTCCGCCGTCGCCGTTGATGCCCTGCTGTTCGATGCGAGCGGGATGAGAGAGATCGCACAGAGCCACGATCTCTATGCATTCTTCCATTCGCGTCTTGCGACATTGTCCGCGAATGGGCGAGTGGTCCTCATCGCGCGCGATCCCGGAGCTTGCGACACACCTGAAGCCGCGGCGCTGGCACGGGGCTGCGAAGGCTTTGTCCGCTCGCTCGCCAAGGAAGTCGGGCGTCGTGGTGCAACGGCAAACCTGATCTATCTGGGGCTGCACGCCGAGGACCGACTCGATGGGCCGCTGCGCTATCTGCTCTCTGCGCGCTCCGCGTTCGTAAGCGGTCAGCCGATATCGGTCAGTGCGGCGGTGAGCAGTCAGGCGACGCATGCGTCCTTGCACGGAAAGCTGGCACTGGTGACCGGCGCAGCCCAGGGCTTGGGCGCTGCGATTGCGCAGCGCTTGGCGGAGGAGGGCGCGCAGGTCCTGTGTGTCGACATTCCCGCCAGCGCGCAGGCCCTGGAGGCGACATCCGGACGCGTCGGAGGAACGGCGCTGGGCATGGACGTGACAGGCGAGGATGCCTGCGCACGCATCGTCGACAGGTTGCAGCAGCTGCAGGGCGGCGTTGACATCGTGGTGCACAACGCGGGCGTCATCCGCGACCGCACCCTGGCGAAGATGGATGCGACGCGCTGGTCGCAGTGCATGGCGGTCAATCTGGACGCGATCCTCAGGATCGATGCCGCCCTGCTCGACGCCGATCTGCTGCGCGACGACGGTCGCGTGATCTGCCTGTCGTCCATCGCCGGTGTCGCCGGCAACGTCGGCCAGACCAACTACGCGATGACGAAGGCGGCACTGATCGGTTACGTTGCTGCGCAGGCCAGGCGTCTCGCGGCGCGCGGCATCACCGTGAATGCGGTCGCACCGGGACTGATCGAGACGCCGATGATGATGACGATGCCTTTTCTGTTCCGCGAAGTGGCGCGCCGCATGAACTCGCTGTCGCAGGCCGGCATCCCGGCCGACATCGCCGATGCCGTCGGCTTTCTTGTCGCGCCGGACGCGCTGGGCGTCAGCGGCCAGACACTGCGCGTCTGCGGACAGAACCTGCTCGGAGCCTGACATGAACTCGCCAGCTGCTGACCCCAGGACACCGGTCGATTGCCTGCTGCACTGGGCGCAGAAACGCCCGGACGCGATCTACCTGACGCAGCCGATACGCCGCGGCGAGGTGGTCGACTACAGCTGGCGGCAGGTCGCGGATCAGTCGCTGCGCATGGCGGCGTATCTGGTGTCGCTGAAGCTGCCTCCACGCAGTCACATTGCGCTGCTCGGCAAGAACAGCGCGCACTGGATCATGGCCGATCTGGCAATCTGGATGGCTGGCCACGTGTCCGTTCCGCTGTATCCGACCGCGAGCGCGGAGACGGTTCGCTACGTGCTCGAGCACTGCGAAGCGAAACTGATCTTCATCGGCAAGCTTGATGAACTGTGGTCCATTGTCGAGCCCGGCATATCGGCAGCGCTGCCACGCATAAAGCTGCCGCTGGCGCCGGATGCGGCGCCGCAGGACTGGGACGCGATCATCGCGCGTACTGCGCCGCTGAGCGCACCGCTGCAGCGTGAACCTGGCGAGCTGGCGACGATCCTCTACACCTCGGGCAGCACCGGCCAGCCCAAGGGCGTGATGATCTCGTTCGCGACGATGCTCGCCGCAGCGCGCGGCATGTCGAAGATGTTCTCGATCAGTACCGCAGACCGCGCCCTGTCGTATCTGCCGCTGGCGCATGCCGCTGAGCGCGCCGTGCTGGAAGTGCCTTCGCTGTACTTCGGCGTCCATCTCTACTTTGCGTGGTCGCTCGACAGCTTCGTCGAGGATCTGCAGCGCGCACGACCGACCGTATTCTTCTCGGTGCCGCGACTGTGGACGCGCTTCTATCAGGGCGTCTGCGAGAAGTTTCCGCCGAAGAAACAGGCGCTGCTATTCCGGATTCCGCTGGTGTCGAAGCTGGTCAAGCGCAAGATCCTCAGACAGCTCGGCCTGCAGCATGCACGCATGGCGATCACCGGCTCGGCGCCGCTCGCACCCTCGCTGGTCGCCTGGTATCGCGAGATCGGGCTCGAACTGCTCGAAGGCTATGCGATGACCGAGAACTTCGCGTACTCGCACGGCAATCTGCCGGGTACCGCGAAGATCGGCACGGTGGGGCGCTGCAATCCGGATGTGCGCTGTCGCATCGATGCCAACGGCGAGATTCTCGTCCACAGTCCGGCGCAGATGACCGGCTATTACAAGCAGCCGGAACTGACTGCCGAAGTGATGACCGCGGATGGTTTCTTCCGCACCGGCGACATTGGGCGCATCGATGCGGACGGCTACCTGGTCATCACCGGCCGCGTGAAGGAGCTGTTCAAGACCGCCAAGGGCAAGTACGTGGCACCGGTGCCGATCGAGAACCGGCTCGCTCGCCATCCGCGCATCGAAGCGGTTTGCGTCACCGGGGTCGGCATGCCCCAGCCGTATGCGCTGGCGATGCTGTCAGCCGAATCCCATTCAGTGGCGTCGCAGTCAGTGCTCGATGGCGAACTGGCGGCGCTGCTTGATGAGGTCAACGCGACGCTCGAAGATCACGAGAAGATTGCATTCATCGCCGTGGCGAAAATGCCGTGGACGATGGAGAACGGCACGCTGACGCCGACGATGAAGATCCGCCGCAACGTCATCGAAGGGCGCTATGCGGCGATGGCGGACACCTGGTTCAAACGGAAACAGCCGGTGGTTCGCGAAACCTGAGCGCCCTCAGTCGGACGAGTACCCCATCGCTTCGCCGACTTCCAGCTTGCAGGCGACGATCAGTTGCTTCACGTTTGTCTACTCCGCGCGGCGCTTTGAGTGCGGCGCCTGAACAGGCGCAAGGCGAATTGCCCGGCCGGATGGGCGCGGAGCTGTTCGATATCTGGCACGGCGTGAGCGGGAGCTTCCTCCAGCGAAGGCAGGCGTATGCCGTATTCCGGCGGCAGCAGGATCGGCGCGGCCATGCAGGCGAACGTCAGATCGGCGGCAGTGAACTGCGAACCGCAGAGGTAGGGACGGCCATCGGAGAGGCGTGTTGCCACGTCGTCGAAGATTGCAAGAATCGTTTGCCTGTCGGCGTCGACATTGACGCGCGTGATGCCGAGTTTGCGATTCAGGAAACGCCTGAGCAGCGGCATCAGCAGCGGCGCGAGGCTGCGCTGCCAAAGCGGCGTGCCCTGTCCGGCAGTCTTCAACACGACCTTTGCGGGCAGGCCCATCCAGTGAAAGTAGACCCAGCGTCTCGTCGCGACCCCGAGCTGTTCGTCGAACCGCTCCTCGAACGATTCAACCTCGTGTTGCAGCTGCGCCGGATAGAGCTTCTGATTGTTCGGCAGTTGATGGTCGAGATACTGAAGGATTGCCGTTGAGTCGGCGATCGCAGTCGTGCCGTCGACGAGCACCGGTACCATGCCCTGCCTGCTGTAGCGTCGAACCGCCCAGTAGTGCATCACCTGCAGGTGAGCTTCCTCGACGTAGTCCACACCTGCGTGCGTCAAGCCCCAGCGGGCTTTTTCGCAGTAGTGACTCATCGGGATCGTGATCAGGCGCATGTGGTCAGGCTTCAGGTCCTGATACCGGACTTACGTGCGAAACCGGCAACCAGCCAGTGCGACCGTCATCGAGTCGCACGTAGAGCCAGCCATCGAGATGTTCGATGCTCTCGCCACGCTGTCCCGGGTGTGCGCTGAGTTCCAGCGCGGAATAGGCACGAACGGCGTGAGTCAGGCCAGTGGTGGCATGCAGAAATGCGCGATGTACCCAGCCTTCCTTGCCAGACTGCGTGCGGCACCAGTACCAGCCGGGGTACTCGGCATCGGCGCGCTGGACCTCGACGACCTCGCCGGCGTCAAAGCGGATCGGGTCCGCATAGGCCGCCATGTACTGTTGTTTCACAACGAATTGCTTCACGTTCGGAGTCGCCTGCCGGATTCAGCGCGATTTTAGCGCCGCTTGGCTGAACAACAAAAAAAGCAGGCCATTTCTGGCCTGCCTTGCGTTACCGCGTCGCCTTTGGGATCGACGCGTCTTACAGGAAACGCCCGATCAGCTCCTTCATGATCTCGTTGGTGCCGCCGTAGATGCGCTGCACGCGCGAGTCGCGCCACAGGCGCGAGATCGGGTACTCGTCCATGTAGCCGTAACCACCATGCAGCTGCAGGCACATGTCGGCGATCTCGAACTGCTTGTCGGTGGTCCAGTACTTGGCCATCGCTGCGGTCACGGCGTCGAGCTTCTTGTTGAGCAGCAGCTCCGTGCACTTCTCGACCAGGATGCGGCCGAGCATGGCTTCGGTACGTGCTTCGGCGAGCTGGAAGCGGGTGTTCTGGAAATCGATGACGCGTTTGCCGAAGGCCTTGCGGTCCTTGACGTAGGTGGTCGTGATGTCCAGCGCCAGTTCGATCGCCGCAACCGCGGCCCAGGCGACGATCAGGCGTTCCTGCGGCAGCTGTTCCATCAGCTGCATGAAGCCCATGCCTTCACCCTTGCCGAGCAGGTTGGTCTTCGGAATGCGCACGTTCTCGAAGAACAGCTCCGAGGTGTCCTGGCCATGCATGCCGACCTTTTCGAGGTTGCGGCCGCGGCGGAAGCCTTCAGCATTGCCGGCCTCGACGACGACCAGTGAAATGCCCTTGCCCTTGTCGTTCGGATTGGTCTTGGCGACGACGATGATCAGGTCGGCCTGCTGGCCATTGGTGATGAACACCTTCTGGCCGTTGACGACATAGTCATCGCCTTCGGCCAGCGCCGTCGTGCGCACGCTTTGCAGATCGGAGCCGGTGCCCGGCTCGGTCATCGCGATCGCGCCGACCCATTCGCCGGACGCCAGCTTCGGCAACCAGGCCAGCTTCTGCGCCTCGGTGCCGTAGTTGAGGATGTAGTGCGCAACGATGCCGTTGTGCAGCGACAGACCCCAGGCCGAGCAGCCGACCTTGGCCTGTTCTTCGATCAGTACCTTTTCGAATGCGACATTGCCGTCGCCGCCGCCGTACTCCGACGGTACGCTCGGGCACAGCAGGCCGAGCGCGCCGGCCTTGGTCCACAGATCGCGATCGACGCAACCCTGTTCATCCCAGCGCGCGACATTCGGACCGACTTCGGTCTGCATGAAGCGGCGCGCGGTTTCCTGAAACATGCGCAGCTCGTCGGTGACGTAGCTGCCTTGTGCGAGTGCGGCGTTGAGCATGTAATGAATGTCCTGCTGAAAGTGTTTGTTGACTGCGATGTCAGAAACAAAACCCCGTTCGCATCGAGTGCCGTGCGCGCAGCGAGCGGTGTATCGAGATGCCGCTACTGCGGCACGGCACTCGACACGAACGGAGTCTGTACGTGCATCAAACGGGTAAAGCCGAGGTAGCTGCGCTTAGGTGAAGCGGGTGCCGTCCTTGGCCATCTTCACGAGGATCTTCGCCGGCTTGAAGCGCGCGCCGTACTTCTTTTCGAGTTCCTTGCTGCGCTTGACGAACTTCTCGACGCCAACCGCATTGATGAACTGCAGCGCGCCGCCCTGGTGCGGTGCGAAGCCCCAGCCGAAGATCGAGCCGATGTTGGTGTCGGCGACGGTTTCGACCACGCCTTCCTCATGGCACTTGGCCGCTTCATTGGCCTGCGCATACATCATGCGGTCGATCATTTCCTGCTGCGGCAGCTGCTCGGCGAGCGGGAAGTGCTTGGCCAGATCCGGCCACAGCGCCTTCTGGCCACCGGCCGGATAGTCGTAGAAGCCCTTGCCGGCCTTCTTGCCCTGACGGTCGAGCTGCTTGCACATCTTCTCGACGACGGCGACGCCCGGATGCTCGGCAACGGTCTTGCCTTCGGCGGCGTAGTCCTTGCGCGTCTGCTCCAGCACGTGCATCGACAGCGACAGCGAGACTTCGTCCTGCAGTGCGAGCGGGCCGACCGGCATGCCGGCCTGCAGGCCGGCCATTTCAATCGACCGCGGATGCTGGCCTTCGGCGAGCAGGGTCAGGCCTTCCATCGGGTAGGTCGCGAAGCAGCGCGAGGTGTAGAAGCCGCGCGAGTCGTTGACGACGATCGGTGTCTTCTTGATCTGCTGCACGAAGTCGAAGCCGCGTGCGAGCGTTTCCTTGCTGGTCTTCTTGCCGACGATGATTTCGACCAGCGGCATCTTGTCGACCGGTGAGAAGAAGTGCAGGCCGATGAAGTTCTTCGGACGCTCGCTGGCTTCGGCGAGACCGGTGATCGGCAGCGTCGAGGTGTTCGACGCGAACACCGCAGTCTTGGCGAGCTGCGCTTCGGCCTTGCGCGTGACGTCGGCCTTGATCTTGCGGTCTTCAAACACGGCTTCGATGATCAGGTCGCAGCCCTTGAGATCCTCGTAGCTGGTCGTCGCCTTGATCAGCGCGAGCAGACTGTCCTTGCCTTCCTGCGTCATGCGGCCTTTCTTCATTGCCTTGTCAAGGATGCCGGCCGAGTAGGCCTTGCCCTTGTCGGCGGCGTCCTGCGTCGTGTCGAGCAACACAACCTCGATGCCGACCTTGGCGGACACGTACGCAATGCCGGCGCCCATCATGCCGGCACCGAGGATGCCGAGCTTCTTGACTGTCGACTTCTCGATGCCCTGCGGACGCGAGCTGCCCTTGTTGATGCCGTTGAGCTGGAACCACAGCGTGCCGATCATGTTCTTCGACACCTGCGAGACGACCAGGTTGGCGAAGTAGCGTGATTCAACCTCGCAGCCGGTGTCGAAGTCGACGATGCCGCCCTCGAACACGCAGGACATGATGTTGGTGATCGCAGGATAGTTGCCGAAGCTCTTCGCGGAAGCCATCGACGGCGCGATCGCCCACAGCTGCGCATTCGCCGGCGACTTCGAGTCACCGCCCGGCCACTTGAACTTCTTGTCGTCCCAGGGCTGGACCGGCTTCGGGTTGGCGAGGATCCATGCGCGCGCCTTGGCGAACATATCGTCGCGGCTTTCGGCGAGTTCGTTGATGATGCCCTGCGCCTTGGCCTGGTCGGCCTTGAGCTCCTTGCCTTCGAGCATCAGCGGCAGCGAGGCCTGGATGCCGATCAGGCGCGGCAGGCGCTGCGTACCGCCGCCACCGGGCAGCAGGCCGAGCTTCACTTCCGGCAGGCCGAACTTGGCCTTCGGGTCATTGATCGCGATGCGGTAGTTGCAGGCCAGCGCCAGCTCGAGGCCGCCACCGAGCGCGGTGCCGTTGAGCGCGGCCACAACCGGACGGCCGCACTTTTCGAGCCGGCGCAGGAAGGCCTTGTAGGTCTCGGCGAGTTCGAACGCGAGCGCCGGATCGGTGATCGCGAACACGCCTTCGATGTCGGCGCCGGCGAGGAATTCCTTCTTGCCGGACGTGATGATCACGCCCTTGACCGAGGCGTCGCCTTCAATCTGGGTGATCGCCGCCGCGAACGGCACGGTCAGCTCTTCGTTGAGCACGTTCATCGAACGGCCCGGCATGTCCAGCGTCAGCGTGACGATACCGTCTGCATCCTTGTCAATTTTCACTGCACTCATTGTTCTGTTCCTGATAATGAGGTGAGGCGCGTTAGACGCGCTCGATGATCGTGGCGATGCCCATGCCGGCGCCGACGCACAGCGAGGCCAGGCCGGTCTGCTTGTCCTGGCGTTCCAGCTCGTCGAGCAGGGTGCCGAGGATCGCGCAGCCGGTCGCACCCAGCGGATGGCCGAGGGCAATCGAACCACCGTTGACGTTGACCTTGTCCGGATCGATGCCGAGATCGCGCTGCGCACGCAGCACGACGGCGGCGAAGGCTTCGTTGATCTCGAAGAGATCAATGTTCTTTGCATCCATGCCGGCGCGAGCCAGTGCCTTCTTCGAAGCCGGGCCGATGCCGGTCAGCATGATCGTCGGCTCCGAGCCGATGACCGCGGTCTGCACGATGCGTGCGCGCGGCGTCAGGCCGAGCTTCTTGCCCATCTTCTTGCTGCCGATCAGCATCAGCGCGGCGCCGTCGACGATGCCCGACGAGTTGCCGGCGTGATGGACGTGGTTGATCTTTTCCAGCGTCGTGTACTTGCGCAGCGCGGTCGCGTCGAAGCCCATCTGGCCCATCTGGTCGAACGACGGCTTGAGCTGGCTCAGTCCTTCGAGCGTGCTGTCGGCCTTGATGAATTCGTCATGATCGAGCACGACCATGCCGTTGAGATCCTTGACCGGGATCAGCGACTTCGCGAAGCGGCCTTCGGCGCGTGCCTTGGCGGCCTTCTGCTGCGAGCGCAGCGCGAAGGTATCGACGTCGGTGCGCGAGAAGCCTTCCAGCGTCGCGATCGTGTCGGCGCCGATGCCCTGCGGCGCAAAGCCGGTCTGCTGGTTGACACGCGGGTCCATCGCCCAGGCGCCGCCATCCGAGCCCATCGCCCAACGCGACATGCTCTCGACGCCGCCGGCGACGACGAGGTCTTCCATGCCGGACATGACCTTCTGCGCGGCGAGGTTCACCGACTCAAGACCCGAGGCGCAGAAGCGCGACTGGGTGACGCCGGCGACGGATTCGGCCCAGTTGGCGTACAGCACGGCGACGCGCGCGAGGTCCGCACCCTGTTCGCCGACCGGCGTCACGCAACCGAGGATCAGATCGTCGACCAGCGAGGTGTCGAGCTTGGGATTGCGCTCCTGCAAGGCCCACAGCAGGTTGGCGACGAGGTGGATCGGCGTGACCTGGTGCAGGCTGCCGTCTTTCTTGCCCTTGCCGCGCGGCGTGCGCACGGCGTCATAGATGAATGCTTCGGCCATGGTTCTCTCGTACTTCGGATGATCGCGATGCTTGCAGTGCGCGGTAACTGAAATTACCATCTGCGCATTGGTGAGCGGTGGGATTGAGGCCGCAAAGCCAGCGGGTTGCGCTTTGGGGCTCGGCCGGCAGCTTAATCACCCTTGGTATGGCGGTCAATCGCGGATTGGGCCACCAGTCCGTACGCTTCAGTAACTACCCTTACTGAGGCCTTGTTTGAAGAGACAATTGTTGGAGCAGTGAAGGATGGCGAAGACAGAACCTATCAGCCTCGATCGCAGCCAGATCGACCCTGAAACCCGAGCCCGCATCGAACAGGCGGTGCTCGACGTGTTTGCCGAGCGCGAGTTCCACCGCGTCGGCCTGATCGAGATCGCGCGCGGGGCGAACGTCTCGCTGCAGACGATCTACAAGTACTACGGCAGCAAGGAAGCCCTGCTGTTCTCCAGCCTCGATTCCTGGCTGGCGAAACTCGCGGCGCGGATGATCGATCACCTGCAGGGCATCGAGGACTACAAGGAACGCCTGCGCAAGGTGTTCTGGGTCATCCTCGACTTCACCGAGAAGAATCCGAAGATCGTGCAGCTGATGATGAGCTCGGTCTACATCAACACCTGGCGCAAGCAGGGTCAGTACGAGAACCCGGAACTGTTCGGCACCTTCATCCGCGTGCTCGCCGAAGGCCGCGCGCGCGGCGTGCTCAATGATGATGTCGACGAGAAAGTACTGCTCGACTACATCATGGGCGTGCTGTTCCGCCTGTCGCAGAGCTACGTGCTGCGCGGCATGAAAGAGCCGCTGACCAAGCAGGCGAACGTGTTGTTCGAGATGTTGTGGAGAGCGATCTCGAAGCCGGAATAGCTGTTCTGTTACCGATCTAGGGGTTTCATTGAACCCCGTTCGCATCGAGTGCCTTGCGCATCAGCGCAAGGTGTATCGAGATGTCGCAACAGGCGGTGGGGTCTGCGCTGATGTCTCGATACACCGCGCTGCGCGCGGCACTCGACACGAACGAAGCGTGTTTACTCCGCTGCAGACTCACTCCAGCTCGCTCAACTCCGAAGCCGCCGCCGCGGCTTCCGGTCCCGGTGCGAACAGATGCTTGCGCAGCTGGCGCGTAAAGAACTCGGTCTGATCGCTGACCGCGCGCTCGAAGCCTTCGCCGACATAGATGTCGAAGTGGCCGATGTCATAGCGCTTGACCTCGGCGCGGCCGCCAGCTTTCACCGCCGTGCGTTCGGCCGCTGAAGGCGGCGCGACGGAATCCTTCTGGCAGATGCAGATCAGGATCGGGCAGGGTAGCTGCTCGGCCTTGGTCACCGGGCGGTACAGCGGAAACTCCAGCATCCACGCGGCGGTGAGTGTATTGCTCCAGCCGGCGGGCACGATCGCGCTGTAACCCGGCACTGCGTCTTCGCTGGTCATGACCGCAAGATCGCCGGGCGCGCCGATGATCGGGATCAGGTGACGGCGACCGCCGATGATGCCGAGTGCGTCCCAGCACGCATGCGCGGTCAGGCGCAGGGCCTGGATCGGGCCGGCGTAACTGACGATGTTCATGAACGCGGCGAGGCCGTCCATCATCGGCCCCTGGCTGCTGACGGCGCGCACGCGGCCATCTTCGGCAGCGGCAGTGACGACGTGGCCGCCGGAGAACGAACTGCCCCACAGCGCCACGCGGTCGGCATCGACGCCGTCGATCGCGCGGGCATAGGCAATTGCATTGGCCCAGTCGTCGAGCTGCGCGCGGATGCTGAAGCGTTGGCGCGGCTCACCGTCGGACGCGCCGAAGTGGCGGTAGTCGAACACCAGCACATGCAGGCCCGCGTCCGCGAACCGCTCGGCATAGGCGTCGAGCCGCGCACCGCGTGTGCCGCCGAGACCATGCGCCATGACGACGCAAGGCGTGCTGTTGCCGTGCTTCATCGAGCCGTTGGCCGGCAGGAAGTGCGCGCCGCGCACCGTGGTGCCGTGGCTGGAAAACTCAACGGGGATCGGATCTGCGCTCATCGTCGTTCCGGGACTGATCTAGGTCGTCATGTTCGCATGCCGAGGGCGCCTTGGCTCCCCTCTCCCCTCGCGGGAGAGGGGTCGGGGGGAGAGGGGGGAAATATTTCACAAGACTTAACCCCATTTCCGGATTTGCCCCGTTCTACAGGTATCACCCCCACCGAGAGCGGTCATGAAACGAGCAAAGATTCATCTGATGTCTGGTGTTGCCCTGCTGGTCGTCGCCTGTGCCCAAACCGTGGTGCAACCGCCGGAAGGCGACCAGCAACCGCTGGCGCAGGTCGAGCCGGTCCTGCCAGAAGAGGCGCAGCCGCAACGCGTCGACGAAGTGCTGATCGACCAGTCTGCCGTTGCCAGTGGCGCGATGGTCGAACGCAGGGAGCGCGAACTGGGCCGGGCGAAGGCCGAGTCATACAAGCGCCTGCAGGCGGCGCCGATGGCGGCTGATGCGATGGGCATGCCCTCAGTGTCGATGTACCGGCAGATGCCGATGACGATGCCGATGGAGCAGAACCGCGAGAACTACGCGCACTTCGATGACGGCGGCCTGCTGCGTACTGCGGAACAGCCGGTGTCGACGTTCAGCATCGATGTCGATACCGGCGCCTACAGCAACGTCCGCCGCATGCTGCGTGCCGGCCAGCTCCCGCCGGAAGACGCGGTGCGCGTCGAGGAGATGATCAACTATTTCGACTACGCCTATGCGCCGCCGGCGAACACCGCCACGCCGTTCTCGACCCAGGTCGAGATTGCGCCGGCGCCGTGGAATCCGCAGACGCGCCTGATGCGCATCGGCCTGCAGGGCTGGAAGCCGGCCGGCGACTTGCCGCCGTCGAACCTGGTGTTTCTGCTTGACGTGTCGGGTTCGATGAACGATCCGGACAAGCTGCCGCTGGTGCAGTCGGCGCTCAAGCTGCTCGTCAACGAAATGTCTGCGCGGGATCGCATCAGCCTCGTCGTCTATGCCGGTGCCTCGGGCGTCGTGCTCGAACCGACACCGGCCAACCAGACCGCGAAGATCTCGGCCGCGATCGATCGACTGACTGCTGGTGGCAGCACAAACGGCGGCGCCGGTATCGAACTGGCGTACGCGATGGCCAAGCAGGGCTACATCAGGGGCGGCATCAACCGCGTGTTGCTGGCGACCGATGGCGACTTCAATGTCGGCACCGTCAGCTTCGAGCAACTCAAGGACATGGTCGAGCAGCGCCGCAAGACCGGCATCGCGCTGTCGACGCTGGGCTTCGGCACCGGCAACTACAACGATCATCTGATGGAGCAGCTCGCCGATGCCGGCAACGGCAACTACAGCTACATCGACAGTCTCGCCGAAGCACAGCGCGCGCTGGTGCATTCACGCGCTGCAACACTGCAGACGATCGCCAAGGACGTGAAGATCCAGGTCGAGTTCAATCCGGCCGTGGTCTCCGAATATCGCCTGATCGGCTATGAAAATCGCGCCCTCAAGCGCGAGGATTTCAACAACGACAAGATCGATGCCGGCGAGATCGGTGCAGGTCACAACGTCACCGCGCTGTACGAGATTGCGCTGGTCGGCAGCGAGGGTGTGCGCAACGATCCCTTGCGCTATGGCCAGTCGGAGCGTGCCGCGCCGGTCGCACAGGAGCTGGCTTTCCTGCGCCTGCGCTACAAGGCGCCGGATGGCGACACCAGCAAGCTCATCGAGCGCCCGATCCTGCGCAACGAGATCAAGCCCAGCCTGGCTGGTACCAGCACCGACTACCGCTTCGCCGCTGCCGTCGCCGGTTTCGGACAATTGCTGCGCGGTGGCCGCTACACTGAGCACTACAGCTACGCCGAAGTCGCTGATCTGGCCCGCGCCGCACGCGGTGCCGATTATCATGGCTGGCGCGGCGAGTTCGTGCAGCTGGTCGACCTGGCGCGCAGTCTCAGCGCCGGTGTTCAGAGCGGCAGCGCGGACCCTACGGAACTGCAGGGGAGCGCACATCGCTGTGGAGCAGGGCAGCCTAGCGGTCAGCCGGTCGAGCGTTGCGGATGAACCGCGCGACGCACAGCTGATGCTGGCCTACGCCGGCGGCGATGCAGCGGCTTTCGAGCTGCTGTATCGCCGCCACAAGGACCCGCTGTACCGTTACTTCCTGCGCCATGTCGATCCTTCCGATGCCGGTGAGCTGTTCCAGGATGTCTGGAAGAATCTGGTGCAGGCGCGCAGCCAATACCGGGAAGACGCACCGTTTGCCGCCTGGCTGTTTCGCATCGCGCACAATCGGCTGATGGACCACTACCGCCAGGCGCGGCCGATGGACGAGGTGCCGGAAGATCTGCCGGACTCGCCCGACACGCAGCCGCAGATGCAGGCCGAGCGCGCCGACACCGCGCGCTCCCTGCTGCAGGCGCTCGCCACCTTGCCGCGCGAGCAGCGCGAGATCATCGTCCTGCGCGAGGAGCGCGATCTGAGCCTCGAAGAGATCGCGACGATCCAGGGCGTCGGCCGTGAAACGGTGAAGAGCCGGTTGCGTTACGCACTGGCGAAGCTGCGGGAGGTGCTCGGTGAGCGCTGAATCTGATCAACGGCAAGCCGATCTCGAAAGAGCGGAACGCGAGATACAGCGCTATCTCGGCGGCGACTCGCCGCTCTCCGAAAAGTATCGCGCGCAAAGCCGCGAGACTACGCCGCCGCATCTCGACAGTGCGGTGCTCGCTCATGCGCAGGAGCAGTTGCAGTCGGCGTTTGCCACGCACCGCAGCCACGCCCTGCGGCGCCGGCACCGGCGCTGGGCAGTTCCTCTGGCGACTGCGGCGACGATGCTGGTGGGCGTCAATCTGGTCTGGCAGCTGCGCGAGCAGGCGGTGCCGACGATTGCATCCACTGCGCCCCTCCAGCAGGAAGAGGCTCATGCACCGGCCGCGCCTGCCAGGAACCTGGCGCGTGCCGAACCGCAGGCGATGAAGGAACACGGCGAGGCGCAGGTCGGGCGCCTGCAGTCAAAGGCGAAGGCCGAGTCCGAGTCCGAGCCCCGACACCGCGCGCCACCTGAAGCGGCTGATGCGGGCGGCGCTGCACCGGAGACGGCAGACAGCTCCGATGCCGGCGCGCCGGCGCCCATGGGGCAGACCATGCAGGCACCGGCGACGGCGGATGTACCGAGCGAGTCCACCGCAAAGCGCGAGCCGATGGAATTCGACGAGGCCCGCCCGGCCGAGCTCGCGGATGCTGCGGGCGAGCCGGCCGCGAAGAAGGAGCAGGCGAAAGTGGACGAGTTGCGCGCCGCAGAAGGTGCGGCGCGTCTGCAGCGTGAATCGCGTGCTGACGGCATGATGGCCCAGCGAGAGCGCAAGGCAATGGCGGCCAGTGGCTTCGCGTCAGCGATGCAGCGTGCACCGGCACCGGCCTCAGTGCCTGAGCCTAACGAAGCGGATGATGGCACTGAGCCGTCAGCGCAGGATGTTGCGCGGACATTGCTGATCTGGCTGCGCATGGATGACTTCACGGCGATCCGCGAGCAGCTCGATGCAGATACTGTGGATGAGCAGATGCTGCTGGCTGCGGCGAGCGCAGCCAAGGCGATGGATCGCAATCTTCAGCCGGAGATCAGCGAATCCGCTGACGGCTTGTGGCGCATTGACTATCGCGACCAGGCCTTGCGCTGCACCGCGATGCTGCAGCTGACGTCTGCGGGATGGACGCTGCTGCGGATTGATGTCGAGTAGGCGCGGGTTTTCATTCCGGGCGCGGTGGCAGTCTCTCGATACACCCTGCGCTATGCGCATGGCACTCGAGACGAACGGAGTTTCTTTGTGATGCCGCAATAACCGCCCGTTCGCATCGATTGCCACGCCATTGGCGCGGTGTATCGAGATGCCGCAGAGACTACCGGCTCAACGTACTCACAATCACCGCACCACCCAGCAGGATCAGGATCACGCCCATCGCCCGATCAATCCGGTGAGCGTGCTTCTGCAGCCCGCGGCGCAGACCAGGATGTGACAGCATCACGGCCACGGTTGCGAACCAGCCGAAGGTCGACAGCGGTAGCCAGATCGCGAGCACGATCATCATCGGCGTCGACACCGGGCCGGACACCACGGTCGTGAACAGCGCGACGAAGAACAGCGTCGCTTTCGGGTTGAGCACATTGGTCGCAAGGCCAACGCCGAAATTCCGGTACCAGTCGCTGCGCGTCGTCGCGGTCGCGGTGAGTTCGGTAGCGCGCATCGGCTGTGCGCGCAGCGCGGAGCTGCCCATCCAGATCAGGAAGGCCGCACCGGCGAGTGCAATCGCATCGAGGCTCCACGGAAACTGCTGGGTCAGCCAGCGCAGGCCGAACAGGCCGTAGGCGACGTGGAACAGGATGCCGCTGCCGATGCCGGCCGCAGTCCAGACGCCGGCGCTGCGACCCTGCGCGAGTGCGGCGCGGATGACGATCGCGAAATCCGGTCCGGGTGACATGACGCCGAGTGCATGAGCGGCGGCGACTGCGCCGAACAGTGCCCATGCGGCATCAGCGCCCATTGCTTGCCTCGGGTTCGCTGTCCCAGCCCAGCCACGGGCCTTCAGGCTGGTCCGGCAGATTCACCATGCGGGTTTCCTGTTGGTACTGAACCATGCCGCGCGCCTGGTAGTTGCCGAGCGCTGCGGGGCCATCAAGCGAGCAGGTATGCACCCAGACGCGCTTGGTGCCCGGCAATGCCCAGGCGCGCGCAATGCCGTCGCTGAGCAGATGGCCGCCGAGGCCGCGACCGGTGAACTCGCGCATCAGGCCGAAATACGCGATTTCGACATCGCCGCCGTCCTGCTGTTCGAGTTCGATGTAGCCGGCCGGTGTGCCGCTGACATACATCACCCAGGTGTGCAGTTGCGGGCGATCGAGCCAGCGCATCCAGCGCGCGTATGACCAGACCAGGCGATCGCGCCAGTACCAGTGGCCACCGACTGCGGTGTACAGGAAACGGTTGAGCATCGGCAGCGGCTGCTCGGCGCGCAGCATCAGCGGTGCGGGCTGCGGCACTGACGATGCGCGCAGCCGCGTGGGATCGCGCAGTTCCAGATACCAGGTCGTCACCGCGACCGGCTGCAGGACGGGTTCGCTCATCTTCAGGCGGCGTAGGTCTTTTCGAGGTAATAGATGATCGCGGCGGATTCGTACATCTCGATGCCAGTGTTCGGGTCGATCAGATACGGCACCTGCACCTTGCCGGTCCGTTCGAGCAGGGCGATGCGATTGCGGCTGGTGTCCTTGGGCCCCTTGAACAGCTGATCGCGAAACGATGGCGGGCCCATGTCGGTCCAGCGTGCCTTGGCGGTGTTGCGCAGGATGTACGGCAGCTCCAGTTCGCACAGCACCTCGCGCACAAGGCGCGAGTACGGGCTGGACTCGAAGCTGTAGAGCTCCAGCGGCTGGTCCGGGGCTTTCGACGGCCGCGCGCGCATGCCGCGGGCCGGGCGGCTCGCGCTGGCGAGCATGCTCGCGCCGAGGTTGAGGCTGCGGGTCAGCCCCCGGTTGGCGATCGCCCGGCCGTCATAGGTCTTCGCCAGGTAGTCGGCAATGTCCCTGGACTCGTACAGACGCGCGCCGGTATTCGTGTCGTGCAGGAACGGAAACTGCGCCTTGCCACCCAGCGTCTTCGCAACCGGGCGAAAGCGCTTGCCGTTCTTCGGGCACGGCTGGATCAGCACATCGAGGTCCATCTCGCTGAGTGCGCTGCGCAGCATCCGGCAATACGGGCAGCCTTCGAATTCGTACAGGGTCAGCAACTGTTCGGGCCGTGTTCCGGCAGGTTTGAAGCTGCTGGAACCGCGCCACAGCGCGAGGGTGCTGGTCAGGACTGAACTGGCGACGTTGAGGGCGTGGGCCATGAGGCGTTTCTGATAGGGGCAAGTCTGGGCACCATTATGCGCAAGCTGGCTTCTTCTGCCATTCAAACCCTGGCTGGGTTTGGCGCATCCAAACGATCATGATGGCAATGACATGGACAGTGGACAGAGCAGCCAGCGTGCAGATCGGGACCCCTGAAGCCGCGCCGGCCCACGACGACGCGACGCTGGTGCGGCTGGCTGCCGCCGGTGACGCGCGCGCGTTCGAGCGCCTGTACCGGGCCCATGTCAGCCGGGTATTCGGGCTTTGCGTGCGGCTGGTCGATGGCGACCGCAGCAAGGCCGAGCAGTTCACCCAGGACGCGTTCGTCCGCGCCTGGGAAAAGCTCGGCAGCTTTCGCGGCGACAGCCAGTTCTCGACCTGGCTGCACCGCCTGACCGTGAATCTGGTGCTCGGCGAGCACCGTCTGTTGAAGCGCTGGGTCAGCTTCGATGATCTGCAGCCGGGCCTCGAAGCTGACGAGGACGGCCCCGGCATGGCGGACCAGCCAGGTACGCATCCGCAGCAGCAGCTCGGTGATCGCATGGACCTTGACCGCGCGATCGCCAGACTGCCGAAGGGTGCCCGCGCCGTACTGCTGTTGCATGACGTCGAGGGTTATCAGCACGAAGAGATTGCGAAACTGACCGGCATTGCAGTCGGTACCTCCAAGGCGCAGCTGCATCGCGCCCGCAAGTTGATGAAGGAAATGCTGACATGAGTGCGCGACACGGTGCTTTGCGTGTAGCGCAAACGGGCGCGGGAGCGCGCTCCTTCATGCGCACGACTGACCTCGGGATCAATATGAAGGTGGTTGCATGAACGACGATCGGAAACCGGAAGGCGAAGGGGACGAGATCCCCGGCCTGCGCGGCCTGAAGCTGGAGCAGACGCCCGAACGCGATCTGTGGTCCGGCATCGAGGCGCGTCTGAGCCAGAAGCCGCGCGGTGTGCTGCGGCCATGGATGAGCTATGCGATGGCGGCGAGCCTGGTCGGCGCAGTCACGCTTGGCGTGCTGCGCCAGACGCCGCCGGATGCGCCGTTGCCGGCGCAGACCGAAGTGGCGTCTGTCGCACAGCCGTCGGCATCGACGCAGCGCGTCGCCGGTCGCGTGATGCCGCAGAGTCAGGCGCTGCTCAAGGCCAATCTGTCCATCGTCAAGGATGCCGAAGGCCAACTGCAGCAGGCGCTGGAGCAGGACCCGGATTCGGCAGCGCTGCGGCGTTTGCTGGCGTCGATGAAAAATCAGCGTGGCGATCTCAAGGCCCAGTTGGCCCGCGATTCGCATGCGCATGCGCAGAAGACATAAAGCGAATACCTGAGGAAAGCACCATGTTGAAACTTTCAAATCTCGTCGGATGCGCCGCGCTGGCCTCGGGTCTCGCGACCAGCGCCTGGGCGAGCACACCGATTAACGAATCGCGTCCGCTGGATGCCGATGGGCAGCTCTCGGTCAACAATCTCGCCGGCACGATCGAAGTCGTCGCCTGGGATCGCAAGGAAGTCGCGATCAGCGGCGACCTTGGCGAAGACGTTGAGGCGCTGGAAATCAGCGGTGATGCGCGCAAGCTGACGATCCACGTGCGCTATCCGCGCAAGTCGCGCGGCGACATCGAGGAAACCCTGCTGCGTCTGCAGGTTCCGATGGGTGCTGCGCTTACGCTCGAAGGTGTCAGCTCGGACATCAAGGTCAGTGGCACGCGCGGCGCGCTCAGTGCCAGCAGCGTCAGCGGCGATGTCGAAGCGCGCGTCGCCTCGACCAACGTCAAGCTCAACTCGGTCAGCGGCGATATCTCACTGGGTGCGCCGTCGACTCAGGCCGAACTGCAATCGGTCAGCGGCGACATCAACGCCCGTGGTCTCAGCGGCACGGTCAAGGCTGAGACGGTCTCCGGCAATCTCCAGCTCGGCGGCGACAACTTCAAGGAAGTGTCGGCACAGTCGGTGTCGGGCGACATGCAGCTCGATGTCGGCCTCGTCAGCGGTGCCGAACTGCGTGCCGAGACCCTGTCCGGCGAGATTGCGGTGCGCCTGCAGAAAACGCCGGATGCCAAGCTGTCGATGAAAACCTTCAGCGGCATGCTCACCTCCGACCTCGCGCCCAAGGGCAGCGAAGAACGGCGCAAGATCGAAGCCACGATCGGCAGCGGCCGTGGCGTGATCGAGCTGAGCACTTTCAGCGGCGATATCGTGCTGTCGAAGTAAGTCCTTTCAGCCGTACAAAAGGAAAAGGGCGAGAGCTTCGGCTCCCGCCCTTTCCACATTCAGGCGACAGCCCGAACTCCGTTCGCCTCGAGTGCCGCGCATGAGCGCGGTATATCGAGACGAACGGGTATTGTATTTCCAGATAGGCCAAGAATGTGCTAGCTGCGCGCGGTACCAGCCAGCGGTTCGTCGAGCTGAATTGTGGATGCTGCGGCCCCGCTTGTGTGCGTGCTCGGCAGGGGTCGCTGATTCGGGAAGCGGTCCTTGAACTTGAGGATCGGCTGTTCGACGAGGATCTTTGACAGATGCGGCAAGCCAACCAGGATGCCGATCATCGCGACGATGCCGAGCCAGTGCAGGTCGGGGCCGAACGCAGCCATCACACGCGGTTTGATGAAGTACAGCAGCGGCATGTGCGAGATGTACATCGCATAGCTGATGGACCCGAGGTAGGCGAGCACTCGCGAACGCAGGAACGCGGAGTACGGGTTCTTCGGATAGAGGACGATCAGCCCGATGAGGCCGAAGAACAGCAGATCGGCCCAGGTCCACAGCAGATGCCCGGTCAGTAGCTCGATCGGTCCGGGCGCGGTGTTGAGATAGCCGTCCAGCATGTACGGGGCCAGCGCGCCGGCCCCGATCAGCAGGGCCGCGCCAAACATCAGTGCCGTGCGCGGTCCGCCGTCGGTGCCGTACATGCGGAAATTGCGCGTCGTGATCGCGGCCAGCGCGACGCCGAGCATCAGGCCGTCGAGCTGGGTCAGCAGCATTGTCGGCAGGAATCCGGACAGACGTGCGGCGGGGCCGAGCAGCGCGGTCAGCAGGCACAGCATGATCAGCCATCCGAGGCCGATGCGCGGCGCCAGCCACAGCAGCAGCAAGGGCAGGATCAGGTAGAACTGCTCTTCGACGGCCAGACTCCAGATCGGCAGCATGCCCGGCAGGAAGTTGAAGATCGCCGTCGTCGGGTCGATGCCTGGCTGGCTGTAGTATTGAGTGAACTGCAGATAAGCCAGCGAACGCAGCCAATCGTTGAAGAATGAAGTCTGGAAGAAGCCGCTACCCTGGGTCAGCACCAGATAGGCAAGGATGGCGAGCAGCGCCAGGTAATACACCGGCCAGATGCGCAGGATGCGCCGCATGTAGAAATCGCGCAGCGAGAATCGCTGGTCGAGCACGGCTTCCAGGATGATGCGTCCGATCAGATAGCCCGACAGCACGAAGAACATATTAAGGAAGCCCCAGGCCCAGAAGATGTATTCCGGTGCCCAGTGGAATGCGACGACCATGGCCGCACCCAGTCCACGCAGTCCGTCAAGTTCCGGTATATGCCGCATCAGTGTCGAGTCCCCGTGTCGAGCGTGCTTGGCAACGCGCAACACCGAGTGATGCGAAGTGCCCCCGGGAGAACTCTATCGGCGGGAGGCGGGCCGGCCTATCGGCCAGCGCCGCCCACGGTTGTCGGACGGCGCCTACGCGCCGCGACCGCGCGGGGGCGGGTTGCCGCCGGTCTCAGTGGCGGAAGTGACGGATGCCGGTGAACAGCATTGCCATGCCGGCTTCGTCGGCGGCGGCGATGACTTCGCTGTCGCGCATCGAACCGCCGGGCTGGATCACCGCGGTGATGCCGGCCTTGGCGGCCGCATCGATGCCGTCGCGGAACGGGAAGAAAGCGTCCGAGGCCATTACCGAACCCGGCACTTCGAGACTCTCGTCGGCGGCCTTGATGCCGGCGATCTTCGCCGAGTAGACGCGGCTCATCTGGCCGGCGCCGACGCCGATCGTCATGCGGTTCCTCACATAGACGATGGCATTGGATTTGACGAACTTGGCAACTTGCCAGGCGAACTGCAGATCCTTGAGTTCGGTGGCGCTCGGCGCGCGCTTTGTCACGACCTTGAGCTGCGCGGCGCTGATGACGGCGATGTCGATGTCCTGCACCAGCAGGCCGCCGGCGACGCGCTTGTAGTCCCACGCGGATGCGCGCTGCGCCGGAAAGGCGCCGCATTCCATCAGGCGCACGTTCTGTTTGGCGGCGACGGCGGCGCGCGCTTCGGTGCTGACCGACGGCGCAATGATCACTTCGACGAACTGGCGCTCGACAATGCGCTTCGCGGTCTCGGCGTCGAGTTCGCGATTGAACGCGATGATGCCGCCGAAGGCAGACGTCGGATCGGTGCGGAAGGCTTCGTCATAGGCCTCAAGGATCGTCGCCCGCACGGCGACGCCACAGGGATTGGCGTGCTTGACGATGACGCAGGCCGGCTCGACGAAGGTCTTTACGCATTCGAGTGCGGCGTCGGCATCGGCGATGTTGTTGTACGACAGTTCCTTGCCCTGCAGCTGGCGCGCTGCGGCAATCGTGCCGGTTTCGGCGCCACGCTCGACATAGAACGCCGCGCGCTGGTGCGGGTTCTCGCCGTAGCGCAGATCCTGTTGCTTGTCGAACTGCAGGCCGAGCACACCGGCGAACGGCGCGCGGCTGCCGTCGTCCTGCAGTGCAGACAGATAGGCCGAGACCGCGGCGTCGTAACGCGAGGTCAGCGCGTAGGTCTTCAGCGCGAGACGCCGACGCGTTGCGTACTCGATGCCGCCGTTGTCGATCTGCGCGAGCACCTCGGCGTAGTCGGCCGGATCGGTCAGCACGCTGACCCAGGCGTGGTTCTTCGCCGCCGCGCGCAGCATCGCCGGGCCGCCGATGTCGATGTTCTCGATCGCGTCCTCGTCGCTGCAGTCCGGCCTGGCGACGGTCGCCTCGAATGGATACAGATTGACGACCAGCAGGTCGATCGCATCGATGCCGTGTTCGGCCATCACGCTGCTGTCGATGTCGCGCCGGCCGAGCAGGCCGCCGTGGATCTTCGGATGCAGGGTCTTGACGCGGCCATCCATGATTTCCGGGAAGCCGGTGTGTGCGGACACTTCGATTGCTTCGAGACCGGCATCACGCAGTAGCTTGTAGGTGCCGCCGGTCGACAGCAGCGCCACGCCGCGCGTTGCCAGCGCCCGTGCGAAATCGACGATGCCGGATTTGTCGGAGACGGACAGCAGGGCGCGGCGGACTGGCGTTTTCATGAAAGGGTTTCGTCGGGCGTCTGTCGTCGGGATGGTGCGGCCGGGGCACGCTGGCGCGGAGGGCTGGAAATGACAAAAGGACGCCGCGCATGCGGCGTCCTTTCGGAGCCTCTTAAAGCTTGTGCGTCTCTGCGTTGATCTTGTGCGCCTTGAGCTTCTTGCGCAGCGTCGCACGGTTCAGCCCGAGCATGTCAGCGGCGCGCGACTGGTTGCCGTGGCAGTAGCGCAGCGTCGCCTTCAACAGCGGCGGCTCGACCTGGTCGAGAAACAGGTCGTAGATGTTCTTGGGTGCATGCCCGTTGAGCGTACGGAAGAAGTCGTCGAGTGACTCCTGTACCGAGTGCCCGAGTGGCTTGATGTCTGAAGGGCGGATTACAGCCATGTTTCATTCCTCAAACTTCGCGGCGCAGCCCGGCCGGACACAGCAGCGTGTCGGACACATCAAAACGAAGCGGACCCCCGCGAAGGGCGGCAATCATACTCTCGCGCCGTCGCGCAAAAAAGTACCAATTGCGTGATTAGGTCAATTCATCGCGTGCGCCTGCCGGGCCGGAAATTGCAGCTTGCATGCTTGACTTTTGTCGCGGTGCCATCGCCTCTTCCGACTCCGCATGCGGACATGCGCCTAAATCTTGGACGCAATGGGGAAAGCGTGCGAATGCCAGTCAGCCGGCCGGCTTGTCCAGGGTGGCAATGAAGGCGCAGCCGAGCGTCCATGCCGCGACTCGTGCATCGCAACCATTCGTCGAATGCTGCGATGCGATCTGCCGCGCGGCCGCGGAAACTGCGCATGGCCGCGCGGCCGATCCGGCTTCAGCTGGCGCTGACGCGCCGTGCGCTGATCCGGGTCCAGCCTTCGCGTGAGACATCCGCATCGGCCTTGAACCACGGCGCATAGGCGGCGTGGACTTCTTCGGCATGACGATCCAGCAGCCCGGCGAGCACGATGCGGCCGTCGGCGGCGCTGCTGCTGGCCAGCAGCGTCGCCAGTTGCACGAGCGGATTGGCGAGGATGTTGGCGAGCACGATCTGCGCGGGGAAAGGCGTGAAGTCTTCCGGCAGCAGTGTGGTGACGCGATCGGACACGCCGTTCTGCGTGGCGTTGTCGTTGGTCGCGAGCAGCGCCTGCGGATCGATGTCGACACACACCGCGCTTTTGGCGCCGAGCAGCAGCGCCGCGATCGCAAGCACCCCCGAGCCACAGCCGAAGTCGAGCACGGTCTTTCCGTGAAGATCGTGACTGGCCAGCCACTGCAGGCACAGCGCCGTGGTCGGATGCGTGCCGGTGCCGAACGCAAGGCCGGGATCGAGTCGCAGGAGCACCGCGTCGGCCTGCGTGACTTCGCCGACCTTCTCGTGCGGCACGACCCACAGGCGCTCGCCAAACTTCAGCGGCGGGCAGTCCTTGAGCCAGATCCGCACCCAGTCCTGATCCTCGATCAGTTCGTGGGTCATCTTCGCGGTGCCGCCGTCGGGCAGCAGCTCGCGCAGCATCGCGATTACCGGTGCAAGGTCGGTGTCTTCGGTGAACAGACCCAGCGTCACGGTGTTGGTCCACAACGGCGTTTCGCCGGGGCCGGGTTCCAGCACCGGGTCGTCTTCGGCGTCGATGAAGCTGACCGCGCTGGCGTTCTGCGCGAGCAGCAGTTCGTCTGCGTATTCAGGGTGCTGGGTGTGGATGCGGAGTTGTAGCCAGGCCATGCGTTTTTCTCGTGAGGCGTGAGGCGTGAGGTGCTGCTGCGGCATCTCGATACACCGGCTGCGCGGGCACTCGATGCGAACGGGGAGAGGGGGACTCCGCCCAAAAACTCCGTGCATCTCGAGTGCCGGCGAAGCCGGTGTATCGAGAGATCGGAGCGAACCTTAGTCGTTACCGTGTTTCCGATCCACCGTCGTATCCAATTGACCTTCCGCCAGCACGATCTGCAACTTCGCGCCAACCCCGGTCTGCTGCGCGCTGGTCAGGGCCTTGCCGCTGGCATCGAGCGCAATCGCATAGCCGCGTTGCAGTACCGCGCGCGGATTCAGGCTCTGCAGCGAAGAATCACTGCGCTGCCAACGTGAACCGGCCAGTGCGATGCGCTGCTGCACACTGCTGCGCAGGCGCGCCGCCAGGCTGTCGAGGGCGCGATGACCCTGGTTGATCTGCACGTTCGGGGCCAGCGCATGCAGGCGGGACTGCGCATTCGCAGCGCGATGCGTCCTTGCACCGAGCAACGCGAGCATCGCGCGACGGCTGCGCAGTTGCAGTTCATCAAGGCGCTGGCCGCGTTCCTGCAGGCGCCGCGCCGGATGCTGCACGCGCAGGCGTGCATGCAGGGTATCCAGCGTCTGCGCGCAGTTCTGTTGTTGTCGCTGCAGGCTGCGCGCGATGCGCACCATGTTCTGTTCGATGCTGCGACGCCAGTCGGCGATGTCCGGTGCGACGCGTTCTGCCGCCGCAGTTGGCGTCGGCGCGCGCAGGTCGGCGGCGAAGTCGGCAATCGTCACGTCGACTTCATGGCCGACGCCGCAGATCACCGGCACCGTGCAGGCGCGGATCGCACGGGCGACGTTCTCGTCGTTGAACGCCCAGAGATCTTCGAGCGAACCGCCGCCGCGGGCGAGGATCACGACATCGACCTGGCCGCGCCGGGGCAGTTCGCGCAGGGCGCGGATGATCGCCGGCGGCGCTTCGTTGCCCTGGACCGGCACCGGATACAGCACGACCGGTGCGAGCGGGAAACGGCGTTCCAGGGTGCTCAGGATGTCGTGGATCGCCGCGCCGGTTGCCGAGGTGATGATGCCGATGCGCCGCGGTACCGGCGGAGGCGTGCGCTTGATCGCTTCGTCGAACAGGCCTTCGGCGGCCAGACGTTTGCGCAGCGCCTCGAACTCGCGCAGCAGCGCGCCTTCGCCGGCCGGCTCCATGTGTTCGCAGATCAGCTGCAGGTCGCCGCGCGCGCCATACAGGCTGACCTGGGCGCGGATCAGCACCTGGTCGCCGTCCTTCGGGATCGGCCTGATGTACAGGTTGCTGTTGCGGAACATCGCGCAGCGCATCTGCGCCTTGGCGTCCTTGAGCGTGAAGTACCAGTGTCCGGATGCCGGTTTGGACAGGTTCGAGATCTCGCCCTGGACCCAGACCCGCGGCAGCGCATCCTCGATCAGCGCGCGCAGGATGTCGGTCAGCTCGCTGACGGCGTAGACGGTGCGGCCGGGAGTAGGGGCTGGCGGGTTCATGG